>BEIP01000066.1 GCA_002898955.1 bacterium HR39
TGGTGGTGAGGCCGGAGACGCTCTCGAACAGCGCATCGGCCGGCGACATGCCGAATCCGAACAGGAAGGGCAGGGCGCCGAAGAGCGACGTGGCGAGCCACACCGTGCCGGTGAGCAGGAAGGCGTCGCGGGCCGAGAGATGCCCGGGCCGCGCCTGGCGGTTCTCCAGCACCAGGGTGACCCCCACGAAGAGGGTCACGAGGGCCGAGGCGGCGAAGCTCTGCCAGTCGGGATTGCCGACGGCGAGGTCCACCAGCAGGCTCGGCACCATGCCGGCGGCGAGGATGCACAGCACGATGCCGCACACCAGCAGCGCCAGCCGCCAGTCGAGGGGTGCGACGGCGCGCGGCCGCGCGGGCCGCTGCAGGACGGCGCGCGCCATCAGTCGCGGGCCTGCCGGCGCCGCTCGCGCTCACGCAGCTCGCTGCGGCGGATCTTGCCGGTCGCGGTGAGCGGCAGCGATTCGACGAATTCGACGACGCGCGGATAGGCGTGGGCGGCGAGCCGCGCCTTGACGAAGTCGCGGATCTCGGCCGCGAGCCGCTCGGAGGGCTCGAAGCCGGGTTTCGGTACCACGAAGGCCTTGGGCACCTCGCCGCGCAGGGGATCCGGCACGCCGATCACCGCGCACAGCCCCACCGCCGGATGCTGCAGCAGGCAGGACTCGATCTCGCCCGGGCCGATGCGGTAGCCGGCGCTGTTGATGACGTCGTCCTCCCGGCCGAGGTACCAGAAGTATCCGTCCTCGTCCATGCGGCCGAGATCGCCCGTGACCATCCACTCGCCGCGGAACTTCTCCGCGGTGGCGTCGGGGCGGTTCAGATATTCGAGGAACATCACCGGATCGGACCGCTTCACGGCGATGGTGCCCGTCTCACCCGGCGGCAGCGGCCGGCCCTCTCCGTCCACCACCGCCACCTCGTGCCCCGGCACCGCCACGCCCATGGAGCCGGGCCGCACCGGGATCGTCGAGGCCATGTTGGAGACCAGCAGATTGGCCTCCGTCTGGCCGTAGAACTCGTTGATGGTGACCCCGAAGGCGGCGCGTCCCCACTCCAGCACGTCCGCGCCCAGCGATTCGCCACCCGAGCCGATGGTGCGCAGCCGAACGCCGGCCTCGAGCGGCTTCACGGCGGCCTGGCGCATCATGCGGATGGCGGTGGGCGGCATGAAGACGTTGCGCACGCCCTCGCGCGCCATCACCGCGACCGCGGCTTCGGGGTCGAAGCGCGCCGCCCGCCAGGCCACCACCGGCACGCCGAAGTGCAGGCTCGGCATCAGCACGTCGAACAGCCCGCCGATCCAGGCCCAGTCGGCCGGAGTCCAGAAGCGGTCCCCGGGCTGCGGGAACAGCTCGTGCGGCATCTGCACACCCGGCAGATGGCCGAGCAGCACCCGGTGCGCGTGCAGCGCCCCCTTGGGCGGTCCGGTGGTGCCCGAGGTGTAGATGACGATGGCCGGATCCTCGCAGGAGGTGTCGGCCGCCACGTGGCGGTCGGAAGCGCGCTCGAGGAGCGGCCAGAAGCCACGCTCCGGATCGTCCGATTCGGCCAGCAGCAGGTGGCGCAGCTCCGGCAGCTCCCCGCGCACGCTCTCGACCCGTGCCGCGCCCTCGGCATCGGTGACGAGGAGCTTCACGGCGCTGTCGCCGAGCCGGTAGGCCAGCGCGTCGGGGCCGAACAGGCGGAAGAGCGGCACGGTGATCGCACCGATGCGCCACGCGGCGGTGTGGGTGAGAAGCGTCTCCACCTGCTGGCCGAGCAGCACGCCCACCCGGTCGCCGCGGCCGACGCCGAGCGCCTCCAGCACGTTGGCGAGCTTCCGCGAGAGCCGGGCGAGGGAATCGAAGTCCCACACCAGCCGGCCGTCCCCGCGCAGCTCCACCAGCGCCTCGCGGCGGCTGCCGTCGGCGTGGCGGTCCAGCACGTCGGTGGCGATGTTGAAACGTGCGGGGATGCGCCAGACGAAGCGGCGGCGGATCTCCGCGAAGTCGCTGGCGATCGGCAGCTCGGCCACGGCCGGACCCTCCGCGCTCGCCGTCGATGCTAGCGCGGGCGGGCGCGGCCGCAAGCGATCGGGTGCGGGGCGGAGGCGGGCGGCGTGGGGACGGATCGCGGCCTTCGGCCGGGCGGTGCGTGGTCGGCGTCGCAACGTCCTGCCCCACCCCACCGCCTTCGGTGGGGGCTCCCGGCCAAGGGTGCGACAGGCCGGCAAGGGGGCCATGAGCCCGGCTGCATCACATCCTGTCCCGCGTGCGGCTTGTTGTGCAGAGATGTCGAACGGTGGTGGAGAACGACGCGCGGAGGGCGGGGGCAGTGCGGAACGTGGACGGAGCGCCGGATGCCCGACGACGGGCGGGGAGTGAACGTTGACCTGGTCCCGACGACATGCTCCCGGAATCCGTGGACGGTGGCGAAGGTGCCGGCGCATCGAAGACCGCTGCACCTCTTTCACCATTCGGATCAGAGCGCGAACGTGTCGACGGGCGGTCGGAGAGAGGCGGTGACCCGACGCCGGATGCCCGGAACCTTCCCCAAGGGACGGACGAAACGCCGGGCTCACGGGTGCGGAACCGGTGTTCACGCAGTTTCGGCGATTCCGCACGGAAATCCGCGGCTGATGGGGAAGGTCCCGACGCGTCCCGACGTCGCTCCGCCTTCTCCACCATCCCGACGTTGGCGCGGAGATGTGGACGGTAGGTCGGGGACCCGACCGTGGCCGGAGCCACGGCACCGGAGCCGCGGCGGGCGGGGCGGCGGGATGACGGGCGTTCACGTGCTCCCGGTGATGTCGCGCACGTATCCGCGCATCGTGGGAGCAGTACGGCGATCGCGGGTGCGCTCGCTCCTTCTTCACCGTCCGGACCACGGGGCAGAGATGTCGATGGCGGGTCAGCGGCACCACGCCGGTCGAAGAAAGCGCAGGCGCGGGAGTGGGGAGCGCGCGGTCGAGGGCGGGGTGGGTGGAGCGGAACGGGTGCGAACGCGAGACCCGTGGCCCGGCTGCCCGACCGCAGGGCGGGCGTGCGTCGCTCCGGCGTCCCGCCATCGGGACCCATGGGGGTCGAACGGACGCCCGCGCACCCTCCCCACCGTCCGGACCGCCACCGGGCGACGTCGACGGCCGGTCGAGGACGGGAGGCACGGACGAAGCCGGGGTACGGGAGCCCGTCCCAAGAGACGGACGTGACCCGGCCGCCGGCAGAACGGCCGGCGTTTGCGTCTCCTCGGACATCCCGTGCGGGCAGCCACGGAGGTGCGAGGAGAGGGCCACCAC
The DNA here is from genome assembly GCA_002898955.1 of bacterium HR39. Classification (GTDB taxonomy): domain Bacteria; phylum Pseudomonadota; class Alphaproteobacteria; order Geminicoccales; family Geminicoccaceae; genus HRBIN39. The sequence goes on from BEIP01000066.1 coordinate 3,277, forward strand.
GGGAATGACGGCGGGAAGCGGCCGGGCCGGATTGTGCGATCGCCGCCCGAACGGGCGGCGATGTGCCGGAGAATGGACGATCCGGGGCCGGGTGGAGTCCCAGCAACCGCGAAGGCTTCAGGCCCGGGTGCCGGAGTCGGCCGCTTCCGCCTGCGGCTCTTCGGCTTCGGGAGTGGCCTCGGCCGCCGCCTTCTGCTGGCGCCGGCGGGCCTCCTCCGCCTCCTGCCGCGCCTTCTCGGCGCGGGCCTTCGCCACCGCCTCCTCGAGCTCCGTCTGGGTGCACAGGCCCAGCAGGACCGGATCGCGCGGGTTGAGGTCGTGGCTCTTCCAGTGGGTGCGCTCGCGCACCGCCTGCACCGTGGCCTTGGTGGTGCCGATCAGCTTGCAGATCTGCTGATCGGAGAGCTCGGGATGGTGGCGCAGCAGCCAGGCGATGGCGTCGGGCCGCTCGTGGCGCTTGACCAGCGGCGTGTAGCGCGGGCCGCGACGCTTCACCACCCGCTTCGCTTCCTCGGGCGGCTCCAGCATGCGCAGGCGGGCGTTCGGGTCCTTCTGGCAGCGCTCGATCTCCTCGCGCGTGAGGATGCCCGCGCCCACGGGATCGAGCCCGCGGATTCCCTGCGCCACCTCGCCGTCCGCGATGGCCTTCACCTCCAGCGGATGCAGGCCGCAGAACTCGGCGATCTGCTCGAAGGTCAGACTCGTGTTCTCCACCAGCCACACGGCCGTGGCCTTCGGCATCAGGGGCTTCGGCATGGTCTCTCGATGCTCCGGACGATCCGGCCCCGGCCCCTCGCGGCCGGGACCGCGAAAACGGTTCGACCGTCCGCGAAATGGCGTCCCGGCCCGCCCGCGCAAGGGGCCCGCGCCCCTCTCCGGCCCCGCCCGGCCCGCTCTTCCGCCCCGCCCGCGGCGGCCGGACCCCGATCCCGGGGCGGCAGACCCCAGCGGGGAGCCAGCCCCTCGATCCCGCGCGCCACCGGCCGTCGCCGGCCCCATCCGGCCACCGCGGCCGCGACGCCCTCAGGCCGGCAGCGGTAGGCCGGGCGGATGGACGAGGGCGAGCCGCGCGACGGCGAGCGCGAGGAGCGCGAGGATCGCCAGCAGCAGTCGTACCCGTGCCATGCCGCCCACCCGCACGGCGAGTTCCTCGCGCAGCAGCCAGACGAGCCCGATGGCGGCGAGCAGCGGCAGGCCCACGAGTGCCATCGGGGCGGGGACCCCGTCGGCGGCCCGGGCGGCGAGGTGCAGCCAGCCGCCCAGCGCGGCGGCCGCGGCGGCGAGCGAGAGGGCATCGCGCAGGGCGCGGCCGGCCCGCCGGCGCGGACGCCCGAGCACCAGCGTGGCCTGCTCGGAGGTGAAGGAGAAGAACAGGGCCGTCGGTGCCACCGCCCCCACCAGCGCCAGATCGCGCACCGCTCCGAGCGCCACGGTCCCCGCGTCCACCCGCAGCGCCGCCGCGCACAGCAGCAGCGCCGCGCCGGCGATCTCGCCCTCGCGGGCCCGCGATTCCAGGGCGGCGGTGGCGAGACAGGCGAGGGCCAGCAGCGAAGCGAAGCCCACGCCGAACAGCAGCAGGCCGGCGACCAGGGCCAGCGCGAAGGTGACGGGCGCGCCGCTCTGCGGGCGGGCCGCGGCGAGGGCGCCCACCGCGGCATCGGCCGCAGCCGCGCAGGCGAAGGCGAGGGCGAGCAGGACCAGATCCCCCGCACCCGGCTCCGGCAGCACCAGAAGCGGTGCCAGCACCGGCAGGGCGGCGGCCGCCGCGGCGCGGGCGCGCGCCCGGATCCCGGCCGGCAGGTGCGGTGCGAGCTGCAGGAGGCGGTCGAAGCCGGAGAGGAGAGAGGCTGCGGTCCCGGTCACATCGGCTCTCCCGTGCCGTGCGACCGGGACCGTAGCGCCCGAAGGTTAACGCAGCGTTGACGACAGCGCGGCCGGCTTCAGCGGATCAGCAGGAAGATGCGGGCGTTGCCGCGCAGGATGTCGAGGGCGAGGAGGCGCCCGGCCTCCTTCACCGCCTCCTCGAACCCGGCCACGCTCCGCACCGGTCTGCGGTTGACGGCGAGCACGATGTCGCCCTCGCGCAGGCCGAAGCGCCAGGCTGGGCTGCCCGGCTGCACCCGAGCCACGTAGACCCCTTCCACCTCGCCGTGGGCGGGGTGATCCTCGGGGATCTCGGTGATCAGCGCGCCGGCGAGCGCCGGGGCGAGGCTGCCGCCGGCGAGCGCCGGGGCCTCGGGCGCGCCCACCGCCACCGGCACGTCGATCCTCCGTCCGTTGCGGACGACGGTGAGCGTCAGCGTGGTGCCGCGCTCGGCGAGACCGATGCGGTTCCTGAGATCCGTGGCGCTGCGCACCGGCCTGCCGTCGACCGCCACGATCGCGTCACCGGGCCGCAGACCGGCCCTCTCGGCCGGCGAGCCGGGCCCCACCTCGCTCACCACCGCGCCCGCCTCGGCCGAGATGCCGAGCGCCTCGGCGAGATCGGGCGTGAGGTCCTGCACCACCACGCCGATCTGGCCGCGGCGCACCTCGCCGTATTTCTCGAGCTGGGCCACCACCGCCTTCATCATGTTCACCGGCACGGCGAAGCCGATGCCGACATTGCCGCCCGCGGGCGAGATGATGGCGGTGTTGATGCCCACCAGCCGGCCGCGCGAATCGATCAGCGCACCGCCGGAATTGCCCGGATTGATGGGCGCGTCGGTCTGGATGAAGCTCTCGTAGGTCTCCGGCGCGAGGCCGCTGCGGCCCAGGGCGCTGACGATGCCCGAGGTCACCGTCTGCCCCAGCCCGAAGGGATTGCCGATGGCCAGCACCACGTCGCCCACCTTCAGGCTGTCGGAATCGCCGAGCGGCACAGCGGTGAGGTCCTCGGCCGGAATGCGCAGCAGCGCCAGATCGGTGGCCGGATCGGTCCCGACCAGTTCCGCCCTGAAGGCGCGACGGTCCTTGAGGGTGACGACGATCTCCTGCGCGCCCTCCACCACGTGGTTGTTGGTCACCACATAACCGCGCTTCGCGTCGATGATCACTCCCGAGCCGGCGGCCAGCACCACCTGGGCGGGCGGCTCGTCCGGCAGACCGAAGAAGCGGCGGAAGAAGGGGTCCTGGAGCAGCGGATTGGTCTCGACGGGGCGCAGCGAACGCACGGCGATGTTGACCACGCCGGGCGTCACCTCCTCCAGCACCTGTGCGAGCGTCAGCACGCCCCGCTGTTCGTCGAGCGGGAACAGCGGCGCGCGGGCGCACGCCGCCGGAGCGACCGAGAGGAGGACGACGGCAAGAGCGGCGAAGGCGCTGGCCCATGCACGCATGTCGCGGCTCCGGTGGACAGGACCCGGGCGTGACCATACAGAGGCGGCGGGCACCGGCAACCGTCCGGCCCGCCACCTGCCGGCGGAGCCGGGCCGTTCGCGCCGGCCCGACGGCCCTGTGACCGGACCTCCGTGGACCTGCACGAGTCGGGGAGAGACGCATGAGCCAACGCGTGCGCGAGATCCTGTCCTGGTACGAGGGCGAGCCGCCCGGCGTGAAGGCCAACCTCTACCGCCTGCTGATGCACGGGCGCCTCGCCGGCACGGGGCGGCTCGTCATCCTGCCCGTCGACCAGGGCTTCGAGCACGGACCGGCGCGCAGCTTCGCCTCCAACCCGCCGGCCTACGATCCGCACTACCTCTACCGTCTGGCCATCGACGCGGGACTGTCCGCCTACGCCGCCCCGCTCGGTCTTCTCGAGCAGGGCGCCGACACCTTCGCCGGACAGGTGCCCCTCATCCTCAAGATGAACAGCGCCAACAGCCTCCACGCCGGCGTGCCCGACCAG
>BEIP01000067.1 GCA_002898955.1 bacterium HR39
TGATGCTCTATCCAATTGAGCTACGGGCGCGCTGGCCTCGGCGAGCCGGGATGTAGGCGGAGGATCCCGCGCCGGCAAGCCCCCTCCCGCCGCGAAGATGCGGGATACGGCACCCCGCGCGTCTCCGCCGGCCCGCCAGCGGAGCCTGCGCACGCGTCCGCCCCGCGATTCACCGCCCTCGCGTCGCAGGCGGAAAGCAGGGGGCACCGGACGTGAACGGAAGGAGAACATCCGGCTTGACGGACGGCCGCCGCCGGGGTTAGGGAAAGGGTTGGAACAAAAAGCGAACATCGCCGTGCCGATGCCCACGTCCGCGGGGTCCGATTCCCGCATCGCCCGGCTGCGCGCCCTGATCGCCCCCCTCGAGGAGGGACCGGACGTGCGCGGGCGCCGCTCTTCGGGCTGCGCGGAGCTGGATGCGCTGCTGGGCGGTGGTCTGCCCCGCTGCGCCCTCGTCGAGATCGCCGGTCCGGGAGCCCCCGGCTTCGCCACGGCGCTCGCCGCCCGCCTGATGGTCGAGGGCGGGCACTGCGCCTGGATCGCCGAGGACGGCGTGCTGCGCCGCGAGGGATGGCCCTGGCCGCCGGGGCTCGCCTGGTTCGGGGTGGACGTGCGCCGGCTGCTGCTGGTGCGCTGCCGCGACCGGCGCGAGCTGTTGCGGGCGCTTTCCGCCTGCCTGCGCTCGCCGGCGGTGGCGGTCACCCTCTGCCGCCTGCCCCGTGTCGATCCCGCTTCGGGGCGCCGCCTGCAGCTCGCCGCCCGGCGCGGCGGCGGGGTGGGGCTGCTGCTGGCGGGTGTGCGTCCCGATCCGCGCCCTCATGTGGCGGCGCTGCGGGTGGTGGTCGAGCCGGCCGGAGGACCGCCCCCGTTCGCGCGCTGGCGGCTGTGGGCCCGGCGGGTGCGCGGTGCCGCGCCCTTCGCCTGCGAGGTGGCCTTCCATGTCGAGACGCTGGCTTTCTCTGTGGTTCCCGGATCCGGCCTGGTGGCTGCGGACGGCGGCGGGCGGCGGGAGCGGGACGGGGCGCTGCGTCCCGCCGGCTGATGTGCCGCTCGCGCTGGTGGACCGCACCCGCGCACGGCCGCGGGTGGTGGCGGTGAACGCCGCCGCCCGCGCCCGCGGCCTCGGCGTGGGGGCGGATGTGGGCGAAGCGCGCCTGCGCGTTCCCGACATCGTGCTGCTGCCCGACGATCCGCCCGCGCGCACCCGTGCGCTCGTCCGCATCTGCCGCGGGCTGCGGCGCCTCTCGCCGCGGGTGGTGCCCGAGCCGCCCGACGGCGTGCTGCTCGATGTCACCGGCTGCGCCGCCCTCTTCGGCGGCGAGGCGGCCCTGGTGCGGGCCGCATCGGACCATCTGCGCCGCCTCGACGTCGCGGTGCTTGCGGGGCTGGGAGATACGCCGGAGGAGGCGCGCCTGCGCGCCCGCTTCGCGGCCCGTGCCCCCGAAGACGTGCCGGCTCCGGCCCTCGCCGGCGATCCGCGGCTTGTCCGCACCCTGCACCGTCTGGGCCTGCGCCGGCTTTCGGACCTCGCCGCTCTTCCCCGCGCGGCCGTCGCCCGCCACCTCGATCCCGCCCTCGCCCGCCGGCTCGACGCCCTGGCCGGGCGGCGCGAAGAGGCGCTCGCGGCCCTGCCGGAAGCGCCCCGCTTTCGCGTCCACCTCGTCCTTCCCGCGCCCCTGCGCGAGGAGGCCGCCCTGCCCGCGGTGCTGGAGCGGGGGCTCCATCGTCTGCTCGCCGGACTGGAGCGGAGCGGCCGGGTGGTGCGGCGGCTGCGCTGCACGCTCGCCGGCGGCGGCGGGAGCCGCATCCTCGACCTCGAGCCCGCCTCGCCCGCACCCGACGCCTCCCTGCTGCTGCGGCTCCTGCTCCTGCGCCTCGAGCGGCGGCCGCCGCCCGCCGTGGTGGAGGAGGTGGTGCTGGAGGCCGTGCGCCACGCCCCGCGCCCTGCCCGCCAGCGGGCGCTGGAGGGCGGCGAGGAGGAGGCCGAGGCCTTCCCGCGCCTTCTGGAGGAGCTGGGCGCCCTGCTGGGCCCCCGCCGGGTGCTGGTGTTCGAGCCGCGCGACGATCATCGGCCGCTGCGCACCGTGCGCGTGCGCGAGGCCGACGGCGTGCCGCCCGCCCCCTTCCCGCGTCCGCCCGCCCCGCGCCCGCTGCTGTGGCTGCCGCGGCCCCGTCCCGTCGAGGTGGTGGCGGTGGTGCCCGACGGCCCGCCGGTGGCCCTTGTGGAGCCCGGCTCCGGACTGCTCCGGCTGTCCCGGGCGGGGCCGGTGGAGCGCATCGAGCCGGCCTGGTGGCGCGAGTCCGATCCGCGCGATGTCGGCCGCGACTTCTTCGCCGTGCGGGACGAGCGGGGCCGCGGCCTGTGGCTCGCCCGCGAGGAAGGACCCGACGGCGCCCCGCGCTGGTTCCTGCTCGGCACCTTCGGCTGAGGGGAGGGCGGAGCGATGGAGGCGGCCTTCCTGCGCTGCGTCTCCGCCTTCGACTTCCTGAAGGGCGCCTCGCTGCCCGAGGAATATGCCGAAGCGGCGGCGCGGGCGGGCCTCGCGGGCTTCGCCCTCGCCGACGGCGGGACCCTGGCCGGCGTGGTGCGCGCCCATCTCGCCGCGCGGGAGGTGGGGATCCGCTTCGCCGTCGGCTGCCGGCTCGATCCCGAAGACGGCCCGTCGCTGCTGTGCTGGGCCGCGAGCCGCGAGGGCTACGCGCGCCTGTGCCGCACCCTCACGGCCGGCCGGCTGCGTGTGCCCAAGGGACGCATCCGCCTCCTCTTCCGCGATCTCCCGCTGGACGAGCCGGGGCTGCTCTTCGCCCTGCTGCCGCCCGCCGTGGTGGACGACGCCTTCCGCGCCCGCGCGCGCGATCTGGCGGAGCTCGCCCGCGGCCGGCTGTGGTGCGGCATCGAGCGCCATCTGGAGGGGCCGCCCGAAGAGGAGCGCCTCGCCGCCGTGGCGGAACTCGCCGACCGTCTGCGCCTGCCCCTTCTGGCCCTGCCGGAAGCGCGCCTGCACGATCCCGCCCGCCGGCCGCTCCTCGATGTGCTGACCTGCATCCGCGAAAGGTGCACGCTCGAAGAGGCGGGATCACGTCTCGCCCGCAACGCCGAGCGGCGGCTGCTCTCACCGCGCGGGCTCGAAGCGCGCTTTTCGGACCATCCCGAAGCGCTGATACAGACGGCCGAGGTGCTGGCCCGCTGCCGCTTCTCGCTCGACGGGCTGCGCTACGACTATCCCGTGGAGGAGGACTACGGCGGCCTCACCCCCCAGCAGGAGCTGGAGCGGCGGGTGCGGGAAGGGGCCGCCTGGCGCTGGCCGGAAGGGGTGCCGGAGAAGGTGCGCGCGCAGCTCTCCCACGAACTGCGCGTGGTCGCGGAGCTGGGTTACGCCCCCTACTTCCTCACCGTCCACGACATCGTGCGCTTCGCGCGAAGCCGCGGGATCCTCTGCCAGGGACGCGGCTCGGCGGCCAATTCCGCCATCTGCTACGTGCTCGGGATCACCAGCGTCGATCCCGAGAAGAGCGATCTGCTGTTCGAGCGCTTCGTCTCCGCCGCGCGCGCCGAGCCGCCCGACATCGACGTGGACTTCGAGCACGAGCGCCGCGAGGAGGTGATCCGCTGGGTGTTCGAGCGCTACGGGCGCGAACACGCCGCCATGGTGGCCACGGTGATCTGCTGGCGCTGGAAGAGCGCGCTGCGCGAGGTGGCGGGCGTCTTCGGCCTGCCGCGGGAGGTGCAGGATGCCCTCTCCCGCGCCGCTTCGGGCACCGGCGCCGAGGGTCCCGATGCCGCCACCCTGCGTGCCTCCGGCCTCGATCCCGAGGATCCCACCCTCCGCCGCGTGCTGGAGCTCGCCCGCGAGCTCGTGGGCCTGCCCCGCCACCTCTCCCAGCACCCCGGCGGCATGGTGATCAGCCGGAGCCCCCTGTGCGAGCTCGTGCCCGTCGAGAACGCCGCCATGCCCGGCCGCACGGTGATCGAGTGGGACAGGGACGATCTCGACGCCCTCGGACTGCTCAAGATCGACCTCCTGGGTCTCGGCATCCTCTCCTGTCTGCGCCGCGCCTTCGAACTGCTGCGGGTGCACAAGGGGATCGACCTCGATCTCGCCCGCATCCCGCCCGAGGATCCCGCCGTCTACGGGATGCTCGCGCGCGGCGATTCCATCGGCGTCTTCCAGGTGGAAAGCCGCGCCCAGACCAGCATGCTGCCGCGGCTCAAGCCACGCTGCTTCTACGATCTCGTGGTGCAGGTGGCGATCGTGCGCCCGGGACCCATCCAGGGCGAGATGGTCCACCCGTACCTGCGCCGGCGCTGCGGCGAGGAGCCCGTCACCTTCCCCTCGCGCGAGCTCGGGGAGATCCTCGGGCGCACGCTGGGGGTGCCGCTCTTCCAGGAGCAGGCCATGAAGATCGCGATCCGCGCGGCCGGCTTCACCCCGGAAGAGGCCGAGGGGCTGCGGCGCGCCATGGCCGCCTTCCGCCGTGCGGGCGAGGTGGCCCGCTGGCGGGAGCGCTTCGTCACGGGCATGGTGCGGCGCGGCTACGGGCGCGACTTCGCCGAGCGCTGCTTCCGCCAGATCGAGGGCTTCGGGGCTTACGGCTTTCCCGAAAGCCACGCCGCGAGCTTCGCGCTCCTGGTCTACGCCTCGGCCTGGGTGAAGTGCCACCACCCGGACGTCTTCCTCGCGGCCATCCTGAACAGCCAGCCGATGGGCTTCTACGCCCCGGCCCAGCTCGTGCGCGATGCCCGCGCCCACGGCGTCGCCGTGCGCCCGGTGGACGTGAACGCGAGCCTGTGGGACTGCACGCTGGAAGGAGACGGGGAGGGCGATGCGAACCGGCGCCTCGCCGTGCGGCTGGGGCTGCGGATGGTGAAGGGACTGGGCCGGGCCGAGGCCGAACGTCTCGTCGAGGCCCGCCGCGCCGGCCCCTTTCGCGATCTCCCGGAGCTCGCCGCCCGCACCGGCCTCTCCCGCGGTGCGCTGGAGCGCCTCGCCGAGGCGGACGCCTTCGGCTCGCTCGGCCTCTCCCGCCGGCAGGCGCTGTGGCAGGTGCGGGGACTGCGCACCACCCATCTCCCCCTCTTCGCCCGGGTCGAAGCGGAGCGCAGGGAAGGCGGCGGGCCGGTGGATCCGCCCCATCCCGCGCGGTTGCGCGAGCCCGCTGCCGGCGAGGCCATCGCCCTGGATTGGGAGAGCCTCGGCCTCAGCCTGCGCGGCCACCCGCTGGAGCTGCTGCGCGAGGACCTCGCGGCGCGCGGCGTGCTCACGGCGCGGGCGGCGAACGCCCTTCCCGACGGTGCGCGGGCGGCGGTGGCGGGCCTTCCCATCGTCCGCCAGCGGCCGGGAACGGCGAAGGGGGTGGTGTTCGTCACCCTCGAGGACGAGACCGGCTTCGCCAATCTGATCCTGTGGCCGGATCGCGCCCGCCGCTTCCGTCACGCCCTGCTGTTCGCGGCTCTCGCGGTCGCCCGCGGCCGCATCCAGCGTGAGGGCGAGGTCGTGCATCTCCTGGTGGACCGCCTCGGGGACGCCTCGCACCTGCTGCGCCGCCTCGCCGACCGGCCGCCACCCGTCATGGCCCGCGATTTCCGCTGAGATCCGCCCGCACGGAGCCCGCGCCGGCGCGGTGTTCCGGAGCCCGTGGCGTCGCGATCGCGGTGGTCGGAGGGGACGTGTCGCTGTGGGCCGTGGTGCCCCTGGCCGGAGTCGAACCGGCACGGGCTCAAGGCCCAGCGGATTTTGAGTCCGCCGCGTCTGCCAGTTCCGCCACAGGGGCCCGCCGGCGACATACCGCGCCCCCGCGGCCGGTCAAGCGCAGACGGGGCGGGCCCGAGTCGCCGCGCTCCGTCAGCGCTGCGCTTCGCCGGCGCGCGGGAAGCGGCCGATGTTGCCGATGAGCTGTTCGAGCAGCGTGAGTTCGGCGCCGCGGGTGGGAGTGGCCTCCCCGAGCGGCTCGATGCGCGCCGCCTGCTCGAGACCGCGCTCCTCGAGGCTGCGCAGGACGCCGCGCTCGTCGAAGCGCAGCACCAGCACCTTCTGGTCCTTCAGGTCGGTGCGGAAGGCCACCTTCTCCATCTTCTGGGTGACGTAGATCCAGGTGTTCGGATCGAAGGGGTCCACCGTCGACGGCGAGCCCAGGATCTGCGCCACCTCCTCCTTCGTGCTCACCCCCGGCCGCAGTGCCGCGAGATCGGCCTCGTTCAGGCGCTGGCCGTGCTCCTGCACGGTGGCGGCGCAGGCGGCGAGGAGCGCGGCGAACGCCAGGGCTGCGAGGGTGCGCGCACGGGTCATGACGGCCTTCCGGTTCCGCGTCGGATCCGGCCGCTATATGACCGAGGCGGGCGGCGGCATCCAGAGGAGGACGGGTCGTGTTCGCGGCCCTGCGCAGGCGCCGGCGGCTGCGGCGGCTGGCGGCGGAGATCCATCGGGCGCTCGTGGAGCGGGCGCGCGCGCCGCACCTCTACGCCCGTCTCGGCGTACCCGACACCTTCGAGGGACGCTTCGAGCTGGCCGCCCTCTTCGTGGTCGCCTTCGCCCGCGAGGCCGCACGGCGCGGCGGCGGGACGGCGGAGCTGGGCCAGGCGGTGGTGGATGCCTTCTTCGCCGATCTCGACCGGGCGGTGCGCGAGATGGGGGTGGGGGACCTGTCGGTCGGCAAGCACGTCAGGCGGCTGGGCGAGCTGTTCCTGCACCGCTCGCGCAGCCTGTGCGAGGCCCTCGACCGGGACGATCCGCAGGCCGCCGCCGCTCTCCTCGCCCGCAACCTGCCGGACCTGCCGCCGGCGGGGGCGCGGGCCGTGGCGGAGGAGGTCTTCGCCTTCGCCCGCCACCTCGCGCGGGCCGAGGACCCCGTGGCCGCCCTTCAGGCGGCCGAGGCTCCGGCGAGGAACGCCGCCACCACGTCGATCTGAGCGCGGTCCATCAGGGCCGGGGCGTGACCGATGCCGGCGAATTCCACCGCCTCCACGCCCGGGCGCCGCGCGCACATCGTGGCGAGGGTCCCGCGCGGCAGCCCCGGGCTCGCCTCGCCGCGCAGCACGAGGACCGGACAGGCGAGGGCGTCGCAGCCGTCCCACAGCAC
>BEIP01000068.1 GCA_002898955.1 bacterium HR39
GCCGTCCGGCGCGGCTGCACAAGGCGGGGCGCTACGGCATCGGCCGAAACATGCCGCGCCTCCTGCGCGATCTCGGCATCGTCCTGGATCTCAGCCCCATGCCAGGCTTCGACTACCGCCACGTCGGCGAGCCGGACTTCCGCCGCCTGCCGCCCGTGCCGGTGCTGGTGGCGGGCGAGGGTGCCATCGCCGCGCTGCCGGCCACGGGCGGCTTCGTGGGGCCCTTCGCGCGGCTCGGTCCTCTCGTCCACGCCGCGCGCGCGCCCGACCTGCTGCGGGGCGCGTTCCAGCGCTGGTGGCTGGCCCGCCGCATCCGCCTCTCGCCCGAAGGCCACGCCCTCGCCGAACTCGTCGCCCTCACCCGCACCCTGCTGCGGGCCGGCGTCACGGACTTCTCCCTGACGCTGCACGGCCCCTCCCTGGCGCCGGGCTGGACTCCCTATGTGCGCGACGCGGCGGACCGCCGGCAGCTCCTCGCCGTGCTGGACGGCTATCTGGCCTTCGCCCTCGGCGTGGCCGGTCTCGAGCCGGCGACGGTCTCCGGCTTCGCGGACCGGATCGCGCTCCCCGCAAGCGACGGACCGTCCGCATGAGCGGGATCGCCGTCGATCTCCTGCCGCTGGAGGACCCGGAAGCGCTCGCCCCGCTCTGGCGCGGGCTGGAGCGGGAAGCCGCGGGCTCGGTCTTCACCGCCTGGTGCTGGATCGGCCCGTGGCTGCGGATCTTCGCCGTGCGGCCGTGGCTGCTGCGCGCGCGGCTCGGCCGCGACGTCGCGGGCCTCGCGGTGCTGTGCCCGCGCACCCTGATCCGTGGCCGCCTCCTTCCGGTGCGGGCACTGTTCCTCCACGCCACCGGCGATCCTGCCCGCGACGCCATCACCATCGAGTACAACGACCTGCTGGTCTACCGGGAAGACGCGGCGCGGATCCGCCGGGCGATGCTGGATTCGCTGTTCGATGCCCGCCGCCCGCGCTTTTCGGAGCTGTGGCTGCCGGGGGCCGCGGTCCACCCAGGCTCCGCGACCGTTCCGCCCGGCGGGAGGATCCGTCGCCTCTGGGCACAGCGTCCCTCGGCGCGGGTGGACCTCGCGGCCCTTCGTGGCGACTATCTCGACTCCCTCGCTCCGCGCGTGCGGCGCAACATCCGCCGCGCCATGCGGCTCTACGGCGAGTGGGGGGCACTCCGGCTGGAGGCGGCCCCGGACGTGGAAACGGCGCTCGCCTGGCTCGACCATCTGGCACGGCTGCACGTCGCCAAGTGGCGCGCACGCGGCCGTGACAGCGCCTTCGCCGAGCCGACCTTCCTGCGATTCCACCGCGAGCTGGTGGCCGGAGCCCACGGGGAGGGCGCGGCCGAACTGCTGCGGCTCGCAGCGGGCGGCGAGCCGGTGGGCTATCTGTACCTGCTGCGCCGGCGGGGGCATGTCTTTTTCTATGCCGGCGGCTTCGTCTTCGAGCGCGACAACCGCCTCAAGCCGGGTCTGGTGATGCACGCCCTCGCCATCGAGCGCTGCCGGGAGCGGGGCGACCTCGTCTACGACTTCGGCGCCGGCCTCGAACCCTACAAGCTGGAACTCGGCGTGCCGGGTCCGGACATCGTCACCGCCGTGGAAGCGCGGTCCACGCCTCTTCTGCGCCTCGAGCACCGTCTGCGTCAGCTGCGCGCGCGGGTGCGTTCGGCCGACGCGACGGGCGCCGGCGCCTGAGCCGCGATCGCCTCCGGTTCGCCGCGTGCCTCCGCCACCAGGCGGCGCGTGGCCGTCTCGATGCGCTCTTCGAGGGTGCGCATGAAGGTGGCGCGATCGAGTCCCGGCGGGATCGGCTCCAGGAACTCCACGACGATGCGGCCCGGGAACTTGAGCCAGCTCCGCCGGCCCCAGAAGACGCCGGAATTGAGCGCCGCCGGCACCACCGGCACGCCGAGGCTGCGGTAGAGCGCCGCCACGCCGGGCCTGTAGTCGGGCGGCGCGTCCGGAGGACGCCGCGTCCCTTCCGGGAAGACCAGCACGTGGTCACCGCGCGCGATCGCCCGCTTCGCGCCCTCCACCAGCGAGCGGATGGCCCGCTGCGGGCTCTCGCGGTCGATGGGGATGTTGCCGGCCTTCAGGAGATACTGGCCGAACAGCGGGATGCGGGTGAGCTCGCGCTTGAGCCCCACCACCACCTTGGGGACGATCACGTGGAAGGCCAGCGTCTCCCACGCCGACTGGTGCTTGCTGGCGACGATGCAGGGCGTGGCCGGCAGCCGTTCGCGCCCGCGCACCTCGTAGTCCAGGCCGACGATGGTGCGCAACAGCAGGTGGATGCCCCGCTCCCAGAAGCGGGCATAGGCGCGCACCTGCTCCTCGCGCAGAAACGGCAGGGCCGGAGCGCCGAGGACCGCGAGCGGCACGGTCCAGGCGTAGAAGGCGAGGTTGAACAGGCTCGCGCGCAGGAAGGTGGCGGGCGGGCTGCGCATCGCCGGCATCCGCATCCGTGGACCGACCGTGGCGGCCAGATAGGCCCGGAGCGGCCGCACGCAAAGGCGCCGGGCGTGCGACTATGCTTCCACCGGCCTTCCGCCGGCGGCGGCCCGGCGCTATCTGCAGCGGACGGACCGGCGGGGGCGGACTCTTCCTTGACCGTCGTCGACGCGCAGGAACTGGAATCCGGCAGCGTGCTGCGCGCGCCGGTGGTCGTCGTGGGTGCCGGGGCGGCCGGCATCACCCTCGCCCGCGCCCTCGCCGCGCGCGGCATCGCCTCGCTGCTGCTCGAGGGCGGCGGAGCGCGGCCCGAGGAGGAGACCCAGCGGCTGCACGAGGTGATCTGCGCCGGCTATCCGCTGCGCCCCGGCCACGTCAACCGCGCGCGCGAATACGGCGGAAGCTGCAACATCTGGGCCGGGCGCTGCATGAAGCTGCAGCCCGCGGACTTCGCCCACCGGCCGTGGGTGGCGGATGTGGGCTGGCCCTTCGGGCCGGAGGAACTGGAGTCCTGGATCCCGGAGGCGGCGCGGCTGCTCGACCTTCCCGATCCCGCCCTTTTCGACGCACGGGGCCTGCCGCTCTCGGCCCACGAGCGGGCGTTGCTGGAAGCGGGGCCGTTCGTGCCCACCGTCTCGCTGTGGGCGCGGCGGCCGCGGCGCTTCGCCCGGGCCTTCGGGCGCGAGCTCGCCCGCTCGCCGCACGTGCGCGTGGTGCTGCACGCCAACGCCACCGAGCTCTTGACCGCTGCTGACGGGCGGGTGGAGGCGGTGGAGGCGCGCACGCTCTCCGGCCGGACGATCCGGGCTGAGGGCGAGGTCTTCGTGCTGGCCTGCGGCGGCATCGAGGTGCCGCGGCTGCTGCTGCTCTCCCGCCGGCACCATCCGCGCGGCCTCGGCAACGCCCACGATCTCGTGGGCCGCTTCTTCATGGACCATCCGCGCACCGCCTACGGACGGGTGCGGGTGCGGGCCGGCGTGGAACTGCCCTGCGCGCGCGCCTGGCCGCTCGCCCGCGGACGGGTGCAGCTCGGCTTCGCCCTGCCGCACGATGTGCAGGAGCGCGAGCGCCTGCTGAACCACTACGCCACGCTCGAGGAGGAGAGCTCGGGTTACGTGGCCGCGCACTACCAGCCGGCCGTGGCGCTCGGCAAGGTGCTGCTGCGGCGCGGACACGCCGGAAGCCGCCTCGATCTCGCGCGGGCGCTGAAGGCGACGCGCGTTTCCGACTTCGTCTACCTGCTGCCGCCCAAGGAGATCCTGCCCTTCCCGCTGTGGCGGGCGATCCGCGTCCTCAGGAGCCGGCTGGAATCGCGCCGGCGCGAGCGCCGCTACGTGGTGGTCTACTTCTGCGAACAGCCGCCCCTTGCCGAAAGCCGCGTCATGCTGGGCGAGGAGCGCGACGCGCTGGGGCTGCCGAAGGCGGTGCTCGACTGGCGCATCCCCGATTCGGTGCACGAGGGCGTCTTCCGCCTGCAGGACCACCTCGCCGCCGCCTTCGCCCGCACCGGGCTCGGCGCGCTGGAGCCGGGGGAGGGGATCCCGCGCTACACGGACGCCTCGCACCATCTGGGCACCGCCCGCATGGCCGCCACGCCGCGCCTCGGGGTGGTGGATCCGGACCTGCGGCTGTGGGAATCGCCCAATCTGTTTGTGGCCTCCAGCGCCGTCTTCCCCACCGGCGGCCACGCCAATCCCACCCTCACCATCCTGGCGCTGACCCTGCGCCTCGCCGATCATCTGGCGAGACGGCTCACACACATCCCGGAAGTCGCGGCGGACGCGGCCTGAAGGGCTCTAGCAGGCGGCGGCGAGGGAGGATGGGGGTGCGGCCGGCCCGGGGGCGGGAAGGCCGAGGGCGGAGGCGGCCTCCGCCGGGCTCTCGCCGCGGATGTGGAGCCGCCCCCACAGTTCCAGCGCGAACAGCCCGAAGGCGCCGTGCGGGCGCGAATCGAGTTCGGCGAGGATGCACTCGATGCCGGTGCGGGTGAAGCCGAGCTCGGCGTGGACGAAGCCACCTTCGAAGGCCCGGCCGTCGGCGAGCGGGCGCAGATAGCCCGAAAGCGGCAGCGGGAAGCCCATCTTGGGGCGGAACACGTGGGCGCGGGGGAGCTCGCGCACGGCGATCTCCTTGAGGATCCGCTTGTCCGCCCGCCGGCCCACCTTGAAGGGCGGCGGCAGGCACAGGGCGAGGTGCACGAGGCGCTGGTCGAGGAAGGGTTCCCGGCACTCCACCGAGGCGCCCATGGTGGTGCGGTCCAGCCGGCGCAACAGCGGCGCGAGGAAGTCCGCGAGGTCCACGACGGTGCCCGCCATCACCGTCCGCGCGGCCACGTCGTCGACGAAGGCGAAGGCCTCCAGCGCCCGCGCTTCCAGTTCCGCCCGCAGCCCCGAGTCCACCGCCGCCACGGCGGCCGGCAGGGCGTCGCGGAAGCGGTGTGCCGTCACCGGCAGTCCCTCGCCGCCGAAGGCCAGCAGGGTGAGGGCGTCGCGCAGGCGCGGCGGCAGCCGGGCGTAGAGCGGCCGCAGGCGCGCGAGCAGACGCCGGCGGCGGTGGCTCCAGCGGTAGCCGCCGAAGAGTTCGTCGGCGCCCTCGCCCGAGAGCAGCACGATGACCCCCTCCTCGCGGGCGCGGCGTGCGATCTGATGGTAGGCGACGGAATTGGGGTGGGTGATGGGGAGGTCCTCGAGCCACGCCACCTCGGCGAGCCCGCTGCGGAAGACCTCGGGCGCGAGCCGGTGCACCACCAGCCGGATGCCGCAGCGCTCGGCGACGGTGCGGGCGTATGGCAGCTCGTCGTAGGCCGGACCGGCCGGCACCGAGACGTGGAAGGCGGCAAGGTCCCTCTGGTGGCGCGCGGCCATCAGCGTGACCAAGCTGGAATCGAGACCGCCCGAGAGCAGCACGCCCACCGGCACGTCCGACACCAGCCGCAGCCGCACCGACTCCTCGAAAAGTTCCGCCACGCGATCCGTGACGGCTGCGGCGGACAGGGCGGACAGTTCCCGGAAGGCCTCCGGCGAGACGTGGTCGAGCGGATCGTACCAGCGGCGCACGGGGCGGATGCGGCCGTCCTCCACCTCCAGCAGGCAACCGGCCGGGAGCTGGCGGATGCCGGCGAACAGCGTGCGCTCGCCGAGCCCGTCGAGATTGCGGAACAGCCACCATTCGGCGAGGGCGCCGCGATCCGGCTCGCGGCGGGAGAGCTCCGGGAGGATCGCCTTGATCTCGGAGGCGAAGAGAAGACGCGGCCCCTCCACCGTCCAGTAGAGGGGCTTGACGCCGTAGCGGTCGCGGCCGAGCAGCAGCCGCCGGGCCTGCGCGTCGTAGAGGGCGAAGGCGAACATGCCGGTGAGGTTGCCGAGGGCCTCCTCGCCTTCGCGCAGGAGCAGCCGCAGCAGGACCTCCGTGTCGGTGCGCGAGCGGAAGACCTCGCCCGCGGCCTCCAGCCGGCGGCGGTGGGCGGCGAAGTCGTAGATCTCGCCGTTGTACGCGAGCATTGCCCGGCCGGTCCCGTCCTCCATGGGCATGTGGCCGGCCGGCGAGAGGTCGAGGATGGAAAGCCGCACCGCTCCCAGACAGGCCGGACCGATGGTGGCGGTGCCGCGATCGTCCGGCCCGCGGTGGGCGATGCGCGCGAGCATGCGGGTGACCGCCGTCTCCTCCGCCGCCCCCGCAGGGGCGCCGTCGAGCCGCAGGATGCCGGCGATGCCGCCCATGCGCCCCTCACGTCACGAGCGGCAGCGGCCGCCCGTCCATGTGGGCCGGCAGCGCCACGTCCATGGCGGCCAGTACGGTGGCGGCGATGTCGGCGATGTGGGCCCCCTCGACCGGCACGTCCCGGCGCACCCGCGGCCCGCGCAGGGCGAGGAAGGCGTTGGGACGGTGGTTGCCGGTGTAGTGGGCCGGGACCTCGAAGGGCATGGGGCCGGTGACGGTCCCGGCGCGGGGTGCCGCGATGCGGTCCAGGGTGCGGGCGGCCGGGTCGAAGGAGATGACCAGATCGGGCAGGTGCGGTCGCTCGCTTCCCGGGAACACCTCGTCGACCGCGAAGACGCCGTGGGCACACCGGCAGCCGTTCGCCGGATTGACGAGACCGCGCAGCTCGGCGCCGAGATCTTCGAGGATGCGGGTGTAGCCTTCCGCGTCGACGATGCCCTCCGGCTCGCGCCCCGCGAGATTGACGCGGAAATAGCCCTCGTTGCTGTTGGGGATGCAGAAGACGCGCGTGCGGCTCCAGTCGATCCCCGTGTTCATCCACTTCATGGCCATCTCGCGGCGCACCCTGCGCGGCAGGCAGCGCGAGATGCTCTGGCGCACCGAGAGCGGCACGAGCTGGCGCAGCCGCTTGAGAAGGCCGCCCTTCGCCGCCGGTGCGGCGCCCTCCTTCGTCCCGGTGCCGTCGTGCAGCAGGCCGAGTTCGCGCAGGAGCGGCGGCATCAGGTGCGAGCCCGAATAGTTCGGCCCCATGCCGTCGCCGGAGAAGACCATGACGGTGACGTCCTCCCCCACGGCCTCCAGCACCCGGCCGATGGCGGCATCCACGGCCGCATAGACGTCGCGCAGCGGGTGGACGCCTGCGGGGAGAGGTCGCGGAGGCCGCAGCGGGT
>BEIP01000069.1 GCA_002898955.1 bacterium HR39
TCGAGCAGCTCTGCGAGTTCGCCTATCTGGCGCTGGTCGATCTGCGCCTGCACGTCGGGCACGCGGTGCGCTCGGTGGAGGACACCCTGCGGCTGTGCCGCGAGGACGCGGCGACGCTGACCGCCCTGCTCGAGCCGCGGCTCGTGTGGGGCTCGAAGCGGCTGTTCGACGAGCTGACGGCGCGCTTCCGTCCCGAGGCGATCCGCGGCCTCGAACAGCGCCACGTGGAGGCGATCCTCGAGGATCGCGAGAAGCGCCACGCGCGCGCCGGCGACAGCCGCTATCTGCTCGAGCCCAACGTCAAGGAGGGCAAGGGGGGCCTGCGGGACCTCCAGAACCTGCTGTGGCTGGGGCGGGTGCTGTTCGACGCCCGCAGCCCGGCGGATCTGGTCCGCCACGGGCTCATGAGCGAGGAGGAGGAGCGGGTCCACGGACGGCTGCGCCGGGCGCTGTGGCGGATCCGCTGCGCGCTGCACTTCGAGGCGGGGCGGGCCGAGGAGCGCCTCACCTTCGACCTGCAGCCGAAGGTGGCACGGGCGCTGGGCTACCGCGGCGACGAGCGGCGGCGCGTCGAGCGGCTGATGCGCCGCTACTACATGATCGCCCGCGACGTCGGCCACCTCACCCGGGTGGTGTGCACCAATCTCGACGCCCAGGGCCGCCGGCGCCGGCGGCTCAGGCTTCCCTTCGGACGGCGCCGCATCGGCGACTTCGTCGTCGAGGACGACCGCCTCTCGGTGCCCGACCCCGACCTCTTCGCGGCGCGGCCGGTGGCGATGCTCGAGCTCTTCCGGATAGCCCAGGAGCGCGGCCTCGACATCCACCCGCGCGCCTTCGCCGCCATCCGCCGTCACCTCAAGCGCATCGACGCCTCGGTGCGCGAGGACCCCGCCGCCAACCGGCTGTTCCTCGACATCCTGACCTCACCGCGCGATCCCGCCGGCACGCTCTCGCGCATGCACGAAGCGGGCGTGCTCGGCCAGTTCGTGCCCGAGTTCCGCCGCATCGAGGCGCAGTTCCAGCACACCCTCTACCACGTCTACACCACCGACGAGCACACCATCCGCGCCATCGACGTCCTCCACCGCATCGAGAAGGGCGAGCTAGCGGACCAGCATCCGCTCTCCGCCGGGATCTTCCCGCAGGTGAAGGACCTGCGTACGGAGCTCTATCTGTCGGTCTTCCTGCACGACATCGGCAAGGGCCGCGCGCGGGACCACAGCGAGGTGGGCGAGGAGATCGCCCGCAGGCTGTGCCCGCGCTTCGGCCTCGCTCCCGCCTCCACCGAGCTGGTGGCGTGGCTCGTGCGCCATCACCTCCTCATGACCCGCTTCGCCTTCTCGCGCGACATCGACGATCCCAAGACCGCAGAGGACTTCGTCGCCGCCGTGCAGTCGCCCGAGCGGCTGCGGCTGCTCGTGCTGCTCACCGTCGCCGACATCCGCGCCGTCGCCCCCAACGCCTGGAACGCCTGGCGGGGCCAGCTGCTGCGCGAGCTCTACTACGAGGCCATCGGCGCCATGACCGCGGGTGACGTGGCCGGCCGGCGGCGGGCGCGGCTCGTGGCGCGGCGCAACGAACTGGCCGACCGGCTGCGGGCCCTGGGCCGGGGCGAAGCCGAGGTGGAGGCCTGGCTCGCCCGCCACGAGGACGCCTACTTCCTCGCCTTCGAGGTGGAGGAGCTGGTGGAGCACGCCCGGGCCATCGCCGCCGCCGAGGAGCGCGGCGAACCGCTGGTGCTGCAGTTCCGCCCCGAGGCCTTTCCGGCCCGCACCCGGCTTTTCGTCTTCGCGCCGGACCATCCGGGCCTGTTCATGCGCATCGCCGGTGCCCTCGCCGCCTCGGGCACCAGCATCCTCGATGCGCGCATCTTCACCACCCGCGACGGCATGGCGCTGGACGTCCTCGACTTCCAGGATCCGGAGACCCGGACCGCCGTGGACGATCCGGGGCGCCTTTCGCGCATCCGTGCCAACCTCGAGGGGGCGATCCGCGGCGGGCTCGACGTCGAATCGCGCCTGCGCGGCCGGCGCATCCCGCGCCACGTGGCGCTGTTCCGGGTGGAACCGCGGGTGCGCATCGACAACGCCGGAAGCCGCACCTCGACGGTGGTGGAGGTGCAGGCGCGCGACCGCCCCGGCCTGCTCTACGACCTCGCCCGCGCCTTCCTGGAGCAGAAGGTCAGCATCAAGAGCGCCCACATCACCACCTATGGCGAGCGGGCGGTGGACGTGTTCTACGTGCGCGACCTCTACGGCATGAAGCTCACCCGCCGGCCGCGCATCGAGAGCCTCGAGCGCGCCCTGCTCGAGGCCATCCGCCGCGGCGAGGAGGAGGCGCAGGCGGCGTGAGGCTCATCCGCGACGCCTTCACCGTCCGCGGCCTCACCCTGCTCTCGCGGGTGGCCGGCTTCGTCCGCGATGCCCTCACCGCCGCGGTGCTGGGGGCGGGGGCGGCGGCGGACGCCTTCTTCGTCGCCTTCAAGCTCGCCAATCTGCTGCGCCGGCTGTTCGCCGAAGGGGCCTTCGCCGCCGGCTTCGTGCCGCTGTTCGCCCGCACCCTCGAGGGCGAGGGACCGGACGAGGCGCGCCGCTTCGCCGAGGAGGCGGCGGCGTGGATGGCCTCCATCCTGCTGCTGGTGGTGATCGCCGCCGAGCTCGCCATGCCCTGGCTGGTGCGCGTTCTGGCCACCGGCTTCGATCCGGCCGGCGAGCGCTACGCGCTGGCGGTGGACCTCTCGCGCATCACCTTCCCCTACCTCGCCTTCGTCTCGCTGGCCGCCCTGCTCTCCGGCGTGCTCAACGGCCTCGGGCGCTTCGCGGCGGCCGCCTTCGCGCCGGTGTTGCTCAACCTCTTCCTGATCGGCGCGCTGCTGCTCGCCCTCGCCCTCTCCCTGCCCGCCGCGCACGCCCTCGCCTGGGGCGTGTTCGCGGCCGGCATCGGCCAGCTCGCCCTGCTGGCGCTCGCCCTGCACCGGGCCCGCTTCGCGCTGCGTCCCCGCCTTCCCCGCCGCAGCCCGCGCATGGCGCGCCTGTTCGCCCTGGTGCTGCCCGGGGCGGTGGGAGCCGGCGTCTACCAGCTCAACCTGATCGTCGACACCTGGTTCGCCTCGCATCTCGAAGAGGGCGCCGTCTCCTGGCTGTTCTACGCCGACCGCCTGCAGCAGCTCCCGCTCGGGGCGGTGGGCGTGGCCCTCGGTACGGCGCTTCTGCCGGCGCTCTCGCGCCATCTGCGGGCCGGGCGCGTGAGCGAGGCGCGCGAGACCCTCAACCGCGCGCTCGAATTCGGCATGCTGCTCACCCTGCCGGCCGCCACCGCCCTCGTCGTGGCGGCGCCTCCCATCGTGCGCGGGCTGTTCGAGCGCGGTGCGTTCGATGCGGCCGACTCCGCGGCCACCGCCGCGGCGCTCTCCGCCTTCGCCCTGGGCCTTCCCGCCTATGTGGGCATCAAGGTGCTGGCGCCGGGCTACTTCGCCCGCGAGGACACGAGGACGCCGGTGCGCATCGCCGCGACCTGCCTGCTGCTCAACATCGTGCTGGTGGCGCTCTTGGTGGGACCGCTCGCGCACGTGGGCATCGCGCTCGCCACGGCGCTCTCCAACTGGATCAACGTGGCGCTGCTCGCCCGCGGTCTGCTGCAGGCCGGTCACCTCGCTCCAGATCGCCGCCTCGTGCGCCGGCTGGGCGCCGTCCTCCTGTCCTGTCTTGTGATGGCGGCGGTGCTCGCGGCCCTGCAGCAGGGGCTGCCGCTCGCGCCGCTGCCGCTCCTCGCGCTGCTGGTGGCGGCGGGATCGGTCAGCTACGGCGCGGCCGCGCTCCTGACGGGGGCGCTTCGCGCCGGCGAGCTCCGGGCGCTGCTCTCCCGCGGCTGAGCGCTCCGGCGCCGCTTGCCCGAAGGCGCGGCGGGCTCATGTGGGAGGCGGCGGCCACGGGAGCACGGTCATGGACGTGCTGCTCTACCTCGTCCCCATCGCCCTGTTCATGGGCTTTCTGGGCCTGCTCGCCTTCCTGTGGGCGCTGCGCAGCGGCCAGTTCGAGGACCTCGACGGCGCGGCCCAGCGCATCCTGTTCGACGACGAGGACGAGCTCCCGGGCGACCAGCACCCCGGCCCGCCCCGCACCGGCGCATGAGGCCACGAGCCGGCCGAGCGCGGCGACCGCCGGGCCCACGGCCGCGAAGTGCAGCAGGTGGGCGGGACAGCGCCGGCAATCCGAACTGCCGAAGCCGGGCGGGCCCGCGACGCCGCCCGCCCCGCGCAGGCGCGCACACAGCGCGCATTCGTCGCCGTCGGGAAAGGGCCAGCCCAGCGCCGCCACCGCCGCCGCCCTCAGCATGTCCACGTGCCAGCGCACGCGGCCGTCTCCGGCCAGATGGCGGGCGAGCCGCGCGGCGATGCCACCCGGCCCGCGCGCGCTCCCGCAGTAGACGTGGACGCCGGCAGGCACGGTCCCGGTGCGGTGCTCCACCGGCCGGTCGGTCACCAGCAGCAGCGCGTAAGCGCCGGGACGCTCCGGCAGCAGCCGGCGGAGATCCCGCCGCCTCCCCGCTCCTCCCGGCGCCGCGGGGCTCACAGGCTCTTGTGGGTGCCGTCGCAGAAGGGCGGATGGCCCGTGTGCTTGCAGCCGCACAGAAAGGCCGGACCGCTCTTCTCGGCGGTGAACTTCAGCGGCGCCAATCCGGTTCCCTTGTGGGAGCCGTCGCAGAAGGGCTGGCTATGGCTGCGTCCGCAGCGGCACCAGAAATAGGCCTTCCCGGCCTCCAGATCGACCCGGTAGGGCCCCTTCTGGGCGATCACCGGCTCGCTCATGCGCGGTCCTCCCTCCTGTCGGTTCAGCCGAACAGACCCCCCGGTGGCAGCGGCGGCCGGTCGGCCGGCTCCACCAGGCGCGGATCGTCGTTGCGCGGATCGTTGACCCGGCGCGACACCTCGTACCAGTCGAAGGCCTCGCCCGGAAGCGGTTCGAGGGCTTCGGCCAGCGCCGCCGGATCGCGCAGCTCCGGATCCAGCCACAGGTCGTAGTGCTCCGGCCGGATCACCACCGGCACCCGGTGGTGGAGGGGTCGCAGGGCGGGCGGGGCGTCACGGGTGAGGATGGCGGCGGTCTCGAGCGTGCTGCCGTCGGCGAGGCGGCTTTCGCGCCAGATCCCGGCCATGCCCATGGGCTCGCCCGCGGCGAGGCGCACGAAGAAGGGGCGGCTGGGCCCGCGCGGCTGCTTCTGCCACTCGTAGAAGCCGTCGGCCGGCACGAGGCAGCGGCGGCGGGCGAAGGCGTCGCGGAACATGGGGCGCGTGGCCGCCGTCTCGATGCGTGCGTTGATCATCCGCCCCGGATCCTTCGGATCGTCCATCCACGGAGCGAGCAGCCCCCAGCGGACGAAGACGGCCTCGCGCGCACCGGGTCCGGGGGCGCGGACGATCACGATGTCGGAATCGGGCGTGATGTTCCAGCGCGGACGACAGCCCGGCGGCGGTTCGCAGCCGAAGTGGAGCCGGAACTGGGAGGGCGGCACGGAGAGGGCGAAGCGGCCGCACACGGTCGCCGGTCCTACAGCCCGAGCCGGGCGCGGATCTCGGCCACCACCTCCCCGAGCGGACGGGCGGCGTCGATCCGCTCCCACTCCACCGTGCTCTCGTCGAGGGTGTGGCTCTGCATGCGCACCACGTCCTCGTCGGCGTCCGAGGCGTCATGAGTGCGCGCGCGCACCCGCCCGATGCACACCTCCTCCGGGGCGGTGAGCCAGAAGCCGCGGAAGTCCACCCGGTGCTCGCGTGCCACCTCCTCGATCCTCCGCCGCTGCTCGGGCCTGCCGTAGACGGCGTCGCACACGACGCTGCGCCCCGCTTCCAGCAGCGTGGCCGTGCGCTGGGCGATGGTCTCGAACACCTGGGCCGACACCTCGGGCGTGTAGGCCTCGGGCGGCAGATGCTCGGTCGGGCGGCGTCCGAACAGCCGCTTGCGCACCACGTCGCTGCGCAGGACCATCGCCCCCGGGGCGGGGTCGATCTGCGGCGCGATGGCGAGTGCCACGCTGGACTTGCCCGTCCCCGAGCGCCCGCCGATGGCCACCACCCGGGGCGGCACCGGCTCCAGCACCTCGCGCGCGAGCCGGAGATAGTGGCGCGCCCGGGCGATGTCGGCGGCGCGCCGCAGCCGATCCGCCTCCTGCCGGGCCCCGAGGCCCGTCACCTTGGCCCGGATCGCCGCGCGCAGCGAGAGGAACAGCGGCAGGAGCTGCAGCCCCGCGTCGTCCACCATCTCGTCGTTCCACACCTGCAGCACGCGGTGCGCGTGCGCGCGCAGGTCCCGCGCCAGCAGATCCATGATCAGGAAGGCGAGATCGTAGAGGACGTCGATGCAGGCGAGCTCCTCGTCGAACTCGATGCGGTCGAACAGGACCGGACGTCCGTCGAGGAGCACGATGTTGCCCAGATGCAGATCACCGTGACAGAAGCGGACCCGGCCCGCCCCGCGCCGCACGTCCAGAAGATCGCGCACCTGCCCGAAGGCGCGGTCGGTGGCGGCCACCAGATCCTCCACCTCCTCCGCCGGGAAGACGTCGGGCACCAGCGCGCGGAGGTCGTCGCGGTTGCCCACCACCACCTTGCGCATGGAGATGCTGCCGCCGCGGTCGGTGCGCACGGGTGCGTGGCGGTGGAAGTCGGCCACGATCCGGGCGAGCTCCTCGACCCGCCGCAGATCCAGCTTCCCGCGCGCGGCCACGTGGTCGAGCCGGGCCTCCTGCGGGAAGCGGCGCATCTCCAGCAGCCACTCCACCACCTCGCCCTCGCCGCCCAGCCGCAGGCCGCCGTCTTCGGTCCGCACCACCGGCACGAGGCCGAGATAGAGCTCCGGCGCGACCTCGCGGTTGAGCGTCAGTTCCTTCTCGAGCGCCGCGCGCCGTTCCCCGAGGGTCGAGAAATCGAGGAAGGAGTAGCGTACCGCCTTCTTCATCTTGAACGCGCGATCGCCCGCGAGCAGGACGACGGCGGCATGGGTCTCGATCCGCTCCTCGACCGGCGCCCCGAGCCCGCCCGCTTCGAGGAACGCCAGCACCTCGCGCTGCGTC
>BEIP01000070.1 GCA_002898955.1 bacterium HR39
GGCGTCGCCACGTCCGCCGCCACGGCCACCGCCTCCACGCCGTAGCGTTCGGCGATCTCGGCCGCCACGGCGCGGGTGCGCTCGGGATCGAGCCCGTTCACCACCACGTTGACGCCGGCCGCGGCCAGCGCCTCGGCGCAGACCCGTCCGAGGCCGCGGGTCGATGCGCAGACGATGGCCCAGCGCCCCCGGATGCCGTAGTCGATCATCTCTCCGCCTCCCCCGTGGCGCCCGCGCCCGCCCGCTCCAGCGCGAGACGGGCGATCTCCATGCCCACCTTCCGGCCGCTCGCGAGCGACAGCTCGTCCAGCGCCTCCACCAGCCGCCCCGGCGCCGCGAAGGACCGTTCCGCCCGCGCCACCAGATAGCGCACCACCGCGGGCGGCAGGTCGAGCCCGCGATCGCGCGCCCGCTTGACCAACAGCGCCTCCAGCAGCGCCAGATCGGGCGGATCGATGGCCACGTGGTGGGCGGCCCGCAGGCGCGAGCGCAGATCCGGCGGCCCCAGCTCCCACCGGGCGGCCGGCGTGCGGCCGGCCAGCAGCAGCCGCCCGTCGCGCTCGCGCACGGCGTTGACGAGCTGCAGCAGCGCTTCGGGATCGCGGGTGCGATCCGCATCGTCCACCGCCACCGCCCCCTGCGGCCCGATCCGCTCCCACGGCGGCCGGTCGCGGGCGAGCTCCGGCCCCGACCACAGCGGGGCGTCGGCGATCTGCTGGAAGATGCGCAGAAGGTGCGACTTGCCCGAGCCCTCGGGCCCGCTCACCACCGCCACGTGGGCGGGCCACGCCGGCCAGGCCAGCACCAGCGCCAGCGCCGCCTCGTTGCAGGGCGCCGGGAGGAATTCGTCGAGAGTGCGCCGCTCCTCCACCGGGAAGCGGAAGGCGAGCTGGCGCAGCCGGTCGGCGAGATCGCCCCTCATCGCTCCGCCGTGCCGCGGGCGGCGAGCGCCAAGCGCAGGCCGGCGGCCAGATAGGCGGCGGCCGAGGCCACCACCAGCGCCACCACGCCGAAGGCGAGCGGGTCGAGCCACGCCCCCGCCCAGGCGATCCCCGCCCGCCCGCCGAGCACGAAGCCGAGATAGACGAGCTGGACCAGCGTGCAGAGCTTGCCCACCACCAGCGGCTCGACGCGGAAGGAGCGCACCCGCGCCTGCAGGATGGCCGCGCCCAGCGCGATGGCGGCGTCGCGGACCAGCACCATGGCGCACAGCCACACGGGGACGGCACCCTCGAGGGTGAGGACGACGAAGAGGGTGCCGATGAACACCTTGTCGGCGACGGGATCCAGCACCGCGCCGAAGGTGGTGGGGCGGTTGACCCACTTGGCGACGAAGCCGTCGGCGATGTCGCTGGCCCCGGCGGCGAGGAACAGCCAGAAGGCGGGCTCGTCGCGGCCCTCGAGGACGAAGAGGGCGACGGGAACGGTGGCGGCGAGGCGCGCCGCGGTGAGCAGGTCCGCGAGGTGGCGGAAGCCGAGCCGCAGGGTGCACCAGCCGAAGCGCAGCACCGCGCCTAGCGCCCCGCCCCCTCCGCCGCTCGACGCAACAGCCATCCGTCCGCCTCCGGGATCGCCTCGAAGCCGCCGGCCGCGAGCAGCCGCCGCAGCCGCTCCTCTCCTCCCAGCACCTCGACGGAAAAGCGGATCTCCCGCCGCGTCACCCGCCGGACGTCGAGACGCCGCACCTCGGGCGCCCGCTCGAGGGTCCGCCTTATTTGAACCCACTCGCCGACATCGGCAAGCGGCAGGACCAGCGCCACCCGCACCACCTCGCCGGCGCGCACGATGTCGTGCCGCTTCCAGTCCTCCTCGAGCCGCGCCATGGCCTCGCGCACCGCCCGCCGCCAGAAGGCGTCCGCATCCTCCTCCGGCCGGGCCGCGAGGGTGAAGCGGTGCACGCCGCCGGGCCATTCGCCCACCGGCACCACCTCCACCTCGGCGGCGGTGGGGACCGGTTCGGCCTCCGGGGCGGACGTCTGCCCGAGGAGGCGGGCGGTGGCGAGCAGCACCGCGCGGGTGCCGTAGCGCTCGCCGAAGCGCTCCGGCACCTCCGGCGCGGGCGCGCCGCCGGCCTGGGCCAGCGCCACGATGTCGGCCACGTCGCCCAGCGGGAAGACGAGGGTGAGCACGGTATCGTGGGTGCCCTCCCCGAGCCAGGCCTGCCGCCAGGGGTGCATCTCCTCGAAGACCGTGCGCGAGCCGTCCGGACGCTCCAGCACCGCCACCACCAGCACCGGATCGGAGGGGCGCAGCAGCGCGGGGATGCCGCGTGCGCGCAGCAGCTCCTGCACCCTCTCGCCGGAAAAGCGCACCCTGAGCGTCGCCACGTAGCGGGTCGCCGAGAGCTTCTCCTCCTCGACCTCGATGCCGGCGACCAGGGCCTCGGGGTCCACCTCCCGCGGATCGGGCAGGCGCTGCCGGTCCTCCGGCAGCGTGAGACGCCGCAGCAGGCGCCGCAGGCCCTCGCGGCGTGCCTCGGCGAAGGCGAGCTCGCGCGCCGCCACCGCCGAGCCGGCCTCCACGTCCACGCGGATCCCGCCCACCGCGTACAGGTCCACCGCCCGGGCCGGCAGCGCCGGGGCGAGCAGCAGCAGCGACACGGCGAGCCATCGTGCAGCGAGGGAACGCACCGGGCCCTCCCTTGATCGTCCCGCGGGACGGCGCCACCCTCCGCCCCGCCCTGCCGACGGCGAGGATCTATGGCAGAAGAGCGCCCGGGTCGCGATCCCTATCGCGAGGCCGGCGTCGACATCGAGGCCGGCAATCTCTTCGTGCGGCGCATCCGCACGGCGGTGGATTCCACCCGCCGGCCGGGCGTGCTGGGCGGCATCGGCGGCTTCGGCGGCCTCTTCCGCCTCGCCGAGGCCGGCAGCTTGCGCGATCCGCTGCTGGTGGCCACCACCGACGGCGTCGGCACCAAGGTGCTGCTCGCCCGCCGGGCCGGTCGCACGAGGGGGCTCGGCATCGACCTCGTGGCCATGTGCGTGAACGACCTGGTGGTGCAGGGCGCCGAGCCGCTGTTCTTCCTCGACTATCTCGCCACCGGCCGGCTGGAGGTGGACGAGGCCGCCCGGCTGGTGGAGGGCATCGCCGAGGGCTGCCGCGAGGCGGGCTGCGCACTCCTCGGCGGCGAGACGGCCGAGATGCCCGGGCTGTACGATCCCGGCGAGTTCGACCTCGCCGGCTTCGCCGTCGGCGTGGTGGAGCACGAGGAGCTGCTGCCGAAGGCGGTGGAGCCGGGTGACGTGGTGCTGGGCCTCGCCTCTTCGGGCGTGCACGCCAACGGCTTTTCGCTGGTGCGCCGGGTGCTGGAGCGCGAAGGGCTGCGCCCCGAGGATCCCGCTCCCTTCGATCCGGCCCGCGCGCTGGGCGAGCTGCTGCTCACACCCACCCGCATCTACGTGAAGAGCTGCCTCGCTCTGGCCCGCGCGGGGCTGGTGCGCGCGCTCGCCCACATCACCGGCGGCGGGCTCGTGGACAATCCGCCGCGCGTGCTGCCCGAAGGCACCCGCATGGTGATCGACGTGCGGAGCTGGCCGCTGCCGCCCGTGTTCCGCTTCCTCGCCGAACGCGCCGGCCTGGACGCCTTCCACCTCGCCCGCACCTTCAACTGCGGCATCGGCATGATCGCCGTGACGGCGCCGGAGCAGGCGGCCGCCGCCCGGGCGCTGCTGGAGGACCACGGCGAGCGGGTGTTCGAGATCGGCCGCATCGAGCCGGGCGAGGGCGCGCCCGCGGTGCGCTTCGAGGGTCTGGAGGAGG
Source organism: bacterium HR39 (assembly GCA_002898955.1). GTDB lineage: Bacteria > Pseudomonadota > Alphaproteobacteria > Geminicoccales > Geminicoccaceae > HRBIN39. The sequence continues at coordinate 3,763 of BEIP01000070.1, forward strand.
CATGGAGCTTCGCCGCGTCGCCGTCCTGATCTCGGGCTCGGGCACCAATCTGCAGGCGCTGATCGACGCCACGAAGACCGGCCGGGTGCCGGTGCGCATCGTGCTGGTGCTCTCGAGCCGCGAGGACGCCTACGGCCTCGAGCGGGCGCGCCGCGCCGGCATCCCCACGCTGGTGGTGAGCCCGAAGGACCACCCCTCGCGCGCCGACTACGACGCGGCCATCGGCTGCGCGCTGGAGGAGGCGGGGGCCGAGATCGTGTGCCTCGCCGGCTTCATGCGGCTGCTCGGGGCGGAGCTGGTGCGCGCCTGGGAGGGCCGCATGCTCAACATCCACCCCTCGCTGCTCCCCGCCTTTCCCGGCCTCGAGGTGCACGAGCGGGTGCTGGAGGCCGGCATGCCGGTCACCGGCTGCACGGTGCACTTCGTCACCCCCGAAGTGGACGCCGGGCCGGTGATCGTGCAGGGCGTGGTGCCGGTGCTGCCGGGTGATACCCCCGAGGCGCTGCGCGAGCGGGTGCTGGAGGTGGAGCACCGCGCCTATCCCAGGGCTTTGGATCTCGTGGTGCGCGGGCGCACCCGCATCGAGGGGGAGCGGGTGGTGGTGAGGGACGAGGCGCCCGGCGAGCGCCTGCTGCTCCACCCGATGCTGGCCCGCTGGATCCGGCCGTGAGCCGCAGGCTGCTCGCCCGCCTCCTGCAGAGCCTGATCGTCCTGCTGCTGGTGGCCTTCGCCGGCTACGCCCTGATCGGGCTGATGCCGGGCGATCCCCTCGATCTGATGATCGGCGCCGATCCGCGCCTCACCAGCGCGGACGTGGCCCGGCTCAAGGCGCTCTACGGCCTCGACCGTCCCCTCCTCGAACGCTTCGCCCACTGGCTGCTGGCGGCGCTCTCGGGCGATCTCGGCCATTCGCGCCTGTTCGCGCGGCCCGTGGTGGAGGTTCTGGGGCCGCGGCTTCTCAACACCCTGCTGCTCATGGGCACGAGCTTCGTGCTGGCCCTGCTGCTGGCCTTCCCGCTGGGGATCGCCGCGGCGCTGCGGCCCGGTTCGCCGCGCGATCTCGCCACCAACACCCTCGCCCTCGCCTTCCTCTCGGTCCCCTCCTTCTGGCTCGCGCTGGTGCTGATCGTGCTGTTCGCGGTGGTGCTGGGCTGGCTGCCGCCGGGCGGCACGGGAAGCGGCGACCTCGCCGAGCGGCTGCGGCACATGGTGCTGCCGGTGCTCACCCTGACGCTGGGCACCTTCGGCGTGTTCGTGCGCTTCGTCCGGGGCGCGGTGAGCGAAGTCCTGCGCGAGCCCTTCGTCGCCGCGGCGCGCGCCAAGGGGCTCTCCACCCGCAGGCTCGTGCTCCACCACGTGCTGCCGGTGGCGCTGCCGCCGGTGCTCTCGGTGATCGCGCTCCACTTCGGCGCGCTGCTCTCCGGTGCGGTGGTGGTGGAGACGGTCTTCGCCTGGCCGGGCATGGGCCGGCTGCTCTACGACGCGGTGCTGGGCAACGACTTCAATCTGGCCCTCGCCGCGCTGCTGCTCGGCACCGCCCTCACGCTGCTCGCCAATCTGCTGGCGGACCTGCTCCATGTCCGTCTCGACCCCCGTCTCGGCGAGGGCCTCTAGGGCCCGCGGCACGGCCGCCCGGCTCGCCGCCCGCCCGCAGGCGTGGATCGGCGGCGGCCTCCTCCTGCTGCTCGCCGCCGGTGCGCTGGCGGCGGACGGCGTGAGCGCCCTTCTCGGTACCGATCCGCAGGCGGTGGACCTGCTGAACCGCCTGCAGCCGCCGTCCCCGACCCACCCGCTGGGGACCGACGAACTGGGCCGCGACGTGCTGACCCTGATGCTCTTTGCCGGCCGCGTGTCGCTGCCGGTGGGCCTCGGCGGGGCGCTGCTCGCCGCGCTCCTCGGCACGGCGGTCGGGGTGCTGGCCGGCTGGAAGGGCGGGCGGATCGACGCGGTACTGATGCGGACGACCGACGCCGTGCTGGCGCTGCCGCTCCTGCCGCTCCTCATCCTGCTCGCGGCGGTGGACCTCTCGAAGATCGGCCTCGGCGGACTGGGGCCGGTGGAGAGCGCCCTGCGCATCGTCGTCATCGTCGCCCTGTTCGGCTGGCCGGGAACCGCCCGCATCGCCCGCGCCGCCACCCTGTCGGTGGAACGGCAGCCCTTCGTGCTGGCGGCCCGCGCCCTCGGCGTCCCGGATCGGCGCATCCTGCTGCGTCACGTGCTGCCCAACATCGCCGGGCCGGTGATCGTGGCCACCACGCTGGCGGTGGGCCACGTGATCCTCGCCGAATCGGTGCTCTCCTTCCTCGGCCTCGGGATCCAGCCGCCGCTCGCGAGCTGGGGCACCATGCTCTCGCGCGCCCAGGAGCTGATGTTCGACCGCCCCGATCTCGCGCTGTGGCCGGGCCTCTGCATCTTCGCCGCGGTGCTCGGAGCCAATCTCTTCGGCGATGCTCTGGCCGACGCGCTCGATCCGCGCAGCGGGACGGACCTCCAGACGGAAGGGCCCGGGATGCGCCCGGGCCCCGCTTTTCCGCTCGTGCGCCGCAAACGTCGTCAGCGCCGCGCGAAGACGTCCACCGCATAAGCCTCGACCGGCGGCACCTCCTTCAGCAGACCGCGCTCGTGGAGAAAGCGCGCGAAGCGCTCGTAGCGGCCCACATCGAGCGCCGCCGGCCGCAGGGCGAAGCGCGGCAGCGTGGCGAACCAGGCGCGCCGGTCGAGCTCGGTGTCCAGCTCCCTGGAGGTGGAGCGGAAGATCTCCCAGCCCTCTTTCGGATGGTTGACGATCCAGTGGGTGGCCCGCTCAACCGCCCGCAGGAAGGCGCGGATGCGGGGATCGCCCACCAGCTCGGGGCGGGTGACGTAGATCAGCTCGTCGTAGGCCGGAACGCCCTCCTCCTCCGGGTAGAAGGCGCGGCCGGGACGCCCCTCGATGTCGAGCTGCTCGAGCTCGAAGTTGCGGTACGCCCCGATCACCGCGTCCACCTGCCCGGAGAGCAGCGCCGGGGTGAGGTTGAACTGGACGTTGATCAGCTCGACGTCGTCGAGCGAGAGGCCGTACCTGGCCAGCATGGCGCCGAGCAGCGCGTCCTCGAAGCCGCTCACCGAGAAGCCGATCCTGCGGCCCTTCAGACCGGCGATCGATTCGATGCCGCTGTCCGCGAGCACCACGAGGCTGTTGAGCGGGGTGGCCACCAGCGTGCCCACGCGCACGAGCGGCAGTCCCTCCTGCACCTGCAGATGGAGCTGCGGCTGGTAGGAGACGGCCAGATCCGCCTGTCCGG
>BEIP01000071.1 GCA_002898955.1 bacterium HR39
TGACCTTCTTGCCCTCGTAAGTCTTGAGCTGCTGTGCCGGACCGCGCGCGGCGGGGTCGTTCTTGCTCTTGGACATCTTCAGCATCGTGGGAACTCCACCCTTGTCGAAGCCATGCGAACCCGCGCCCGCGCTGCCGTGCGCGCGGCGAGGGTGGTTTGGGCGGGCCGGGCGCGGCCGTCAAGGGGCACGGGCCCTCGCCCTCGCGGCCCTGCTCGCGGCCTGTGCGCCGGCCGCTCCGCCGCTGCCGACGGCCGAGCCCATCGTCGTCGACGGTTCCGGTCCGGCCGCCAACTGGCTCGCCGCACGCCACGCCGCATCCGGTGGCGACTTCCGCACCGCCGCCCGACTGCTGCGCCGCGCCGCCGCCGAGGATCCGGGGGAACCGGAGATCCGCCGCGAGCTGCTGCGGGCGCTCGTCGCCATCTCGGCCTGGGAGGAAGCGCCGGAGGTGGCCCGCGGGCTCGAGGCCCTCGCGCCGGGCGATCTCGACGCCGGCCTGCTGCTCCATCTCGACGCCCTGCGCCGCGGCGACGCCGGCGAGGCCCTGGAGCGGGCCCGCGATCTCGACCGGCCGGTGATCGGCCGGCTGCTCGCCCCGTTCCTCGAGGCCTGGGCGCTGGCGGCGCAGGGGCGCGAGGACGAGGCGCTGCGCGCCCTCGCCGGGCCGGAGCGCGAGCGCGTGCTGCCGTGGCTCACCGCCCAGCACACGGCCCTCCTGCTGCTGCGCGGGGGCCATACCGAAGCGGCGGCGCTCGCCCTCGAGTCCGAACTCGCCGCCGACCGGCCGCTCCCCGAGAGCTTCGTGCAGGCCGCGGCCCACGTGCTGCAGCGCGCGGGCCGGCGCGACCGCGCGGTGGCGCTGGTGGGCGCCCAGCTCCGCCACCGGCCGGGCAGCTCCGTGCTGCTCCATCTCGCGCGCCTGCTGGACGAGGGACGGTCGGTGCCGCCGCCCTTCGCGGATCCCGCCGGTGCGGTGGCGGACGTGCTGCTGCGCTTCGCCGAGGCGCTGGATTCGCAGCAGGCCCGCGACCGCGCCCTGCGCCTCGCCCGCCTCGCCCTCTTCGCCGCACCGGAATCGGCCGAGGCGCGGCTTCTGTGTGCGCGCATCGAGCTGGCCCGGGGGGCCCCGGCGGAAGCCCTGCGGGTACTGGAGGGCTTTCCCGCCGGTTCGCCGCTCGCCTTCGATGCCGCCCTCCTGCGCGCCCGGGCGCTCGACGCCCTCGGCCGGCGGGGGGAGGCCGCGAGGCTGCTCGAGGACCTCGCCCGCCGCCATCCCACCCGCAGCGAGCCGCTGGTCACTCTCGGCGACCTCACCCGTGCGCGCGAGGACTGGGAGACGGCCCGCGAGGCCTACGCCCGGGCCATCGCCCGCCTCGATCGCATCGAGCGCGGCCACTGGCGGCTGTTCTACGCCTTCGGCATCACCCTCGAGCGCACCGGACGCTGGGAGGAGGCGGAGCGCGCCTTCCGCCGGGCGCTCGCCCTCGAACCCGACCAGCCGCTCGTCCTCAATTACCTCGGCTACAGTCTGGTGGACCGCGGCGAGAAGCTGGAGGAGGCGAAGCGCATGCTGGAGCGGGCCGTCGAGCTCGCGCCCGAGGACGGCTACATCGTCCACTCCCTGGGCTGGGCCCACGACCGGCTCGGCGACCACGGGAAGGCGGTGGAGCTGCTGGAGCGGGCCGTCGAGCTCGCGCCCGACGATCCGGTGATCCACGACCACCTGGGCGATGCGTACTGGAAGGTGGGACGCCGGCGCGAGGCGCGCTTCCAGTGGAACCACGCCCTCGCCCTCGATCCCGAGCCGGAGCTGGCCGCGAAGATCCGCCGCAAGCTGGAGCGCGGCCTCGAGGAGGACGTCCGAGCGCAGGGCCCATGACCGTCCGCAGGCTCGCCGCCACCGTTCCCGCCAAGATCAACCTCGATCTCTTCGTCACCGGCCGCCGCCCGGACGGGCTGCACGAGCTCGACAGCCTCGTGGTCTTCGGCGTGGTGGCGGATCGGATCGAGGTGGAGGAGGCCGGAGATCTCTCGCTGGAGGTGGCCGGCCCCTTCGCCGGGGCCGTGCCGCACGGCGAGAGCAATCTGGTGCTGCGCGCAGCCCGCACCCTCGCCGAGTGGACCGGGGTGGAACCGCGTGCGCACATCCGCCTCGACAAGCACATCCCGCCGGCAGCGGGGCTGGGCGGCGGCTCCGGTGACGCCGCGGCGACCCTGAGACTGCTCGCGCGGCTCTGGCAGGTGCGCCTCGATCTCCCGGAGCTGCTGGATCTCGCCGTGCGCATCGGTGCCGACGTGCCGGCCTGCGTCTTCGCCGAGAGCGTGCGCATGCGGGGCATCGGCGAGCGCCTCGATCCCGTGCGCGGCCTGCCCGATCTGCCGCTGGTGCTGGTCAATCCCGGCGTGGAGCTCCCGACCGCCTCGGTCTTCGCCGCCTTCGCCCGTGCCCACGCCCCGCGCCCCGCCGACCGGCCGCCGCTTCCCGCCCGCGCGCCGCTTTCCGTCTTCGCCGGATGGCTCGCCGGGGGGCGCAACGACCTCGAGCCGGCGGCGCGCAGCCTGCGGCCGGAGATCGGCGAGGTGCTGGACGAGCTCGCGTCCTTCGAGCGGTGCTATCTCGCGCGCATGAGCGGCAGCGGCGCCACCTGCTTCGGTCTCTTCACCGATCCGGCCTCGGCGCGTAAGGCGGCGGAGGAGCTGCGTGCGCGCCGGCCCGGCTGGTGGGTGGCGGCGGGCGTGGTGGAGACCCGGCCGTGATCTTCCTGTTCACCGACTTCGGCCACGAGGGCCCGTACATGGGCGAGATGGAGGCGGAGATCCTGCGCCGCGCGCCCGGCGTGCCGGTGGTGCGCCTCATGGTGGACGCGCCGGCCTTCCGCCCCGACCTCGCCTCGTACTTGCTGGCGGCGTTGGCGAAGCGCTTCCGCCCGGGCGACGTGTGCGTGGCGGTGGTGGATCCGGGCGTGGGCACCGAGCGCGAGGCCATCGCCTTCGAGGCCGACGGCGTGTGGTTCGTCGGGCCCGACAACGGCCTGTTCGAGCCGATCCTGCGCGAGGCGCTGGACCTGCGCACCTTCCGCATCGCCTGGCGACCGCCGCGGCTCTCGTCCAGCTTCCACGGCCGCGACCTCTTCGCGCCGGTGGCAGCCCGCATCGCCCGCGGCGATCCCTCGGCGCTGGAGCCCTGCGAGCCCACCCGACATCCCGACCGGCCCGATGCCCTGGCGGCGGTGGTGTACGTGGACCGCTACGGCAACGCCTGGACCGGCCTTCCCGGCGCGGAAGTGCCGCGCGGCGCCCGCATCCGCGCAGGTGGAAGGGAACTCGCCCATGCCGAGACCTTCGGGCGGGTGCCGCCCGGCGAGCCCTTCTGGTACGTGAACAGCGCCGGGCTCGTGGAGATCGCGGTGAACGGCGGTTCGGCGGCGGCGCTTCTCGGCCTCGCGCCGGGTGTGCCGGTGGAGGTGGTGGAGCCGGAATCCGGCGCGGAAGGCGAAGACGGGGAGGCGGCGGAGTCCTGAGAAGCGCGACGGGCCCGCACGCCGGCGGGCCCGCCTTCGCGGCGATGCGCCGAAGAGGGCTTCAGCGCAGCTTGGTCTCGCGGAACTCCACGTGCTTGCGCACCTTGGGATCGTACTTGCGCAGCACGAGCTTGCCGGTGGTGCGACGGGTGTTCTTCTTGGTGACGTAGAAGTAGCCCGTGCCCGCCGAGCTCTCGAGCTTGATCAGCTGGGTGCTGGTCTTGGCCATGGCGCTGCTCCCGCTGGATCCGGTCTCCTGCCGCACGCCAAGCTAGCGGGCCCGGCGCCGGCGTCAACGCGTCCCGCCCGCGCCGCGTCCGGCTCAGGCCAGCTCGCGCGCCTTGCGGCGCATGGCCTTGCGGCGCAGAGCCGGATCCAGCTCGCGCTTGCGCAGGCGGATCGCCTTCGGCGTCACCTCCACCAGTTCGTCGTCCTCGATGAAGGTGAGGGCGAATTCCAGCGTCACCTTCCTGGGCGGCGTGAGGATGATGTTGTCGTCGCGGCCCGCGGCGCGGATGTTGGTGAGCTTCTTGCCGCGCACCGGGTTGACCTCGAGGTCGTTGGCGCGGTTGTGGGCGCCCACGATCATCCCCGAATAGACCTCCTCGCCGGGCGCGACGAACAGCGTGCCGCGGTCTTCCAGGTTCCACAGGGCGTAGGCCGTCGCCTCCCCGTCCTCCATGGACACCAGCACGCCGTGGTTGCGGCCGGGGATCGGCCCCTTCCACGGGCCCCAGTGGGAGAAGAGGCGGTTGAGCACGCCGGTGCCGCGGGTGTCGCCGAGGAACTCGCTGCGATAGCCGATGAGCGCCCGCGAGGGCACGGTGAACACGAGGCGCACGCGGCCCGGGCCGGTCGGCTTCATCTCGGCCAGCTCGCCGCGCCGGGCGGTGAGCTTCTCGATCACCACCCCGACGAACGCCTCGTCCACGTCGATCACCACCTCCTCGTAGGGCTCCAGCTTCCCGCCGGTCTCCGGGTCCTCGCGCAGCAGCACCCGCGGGCGGGAGACGGACATCTCGTAGCCCTCGCGGCGCATCTGCTCGATCAGCACCGCGAGCTGCAGCTCGCCGCGCCCGGCCACCTCGAAGGCCTCGCCGTCGAGCGCGCGCACGCGGATCGCCACATTGCCCTCCGCTTCGCGGAAGAGCCGCGCACCGATCTCGCGCGAGGTCAGCCGCTCGCCGTCGCGGCCCGCGAGCGGGCTGTCGTTGACCGAGAAGGTCACCGCCACCGTCGGCGGATCGACGGGCTGGGAGGGGACCGGTTCGCTCACCGCCGGATCGCACAGGGTCTCGCCCACGGTGGCCCGCTCGAAGCCGGCGATGGCGACGATGTCGCCGGCCTCCGCCCGCCCGATGGGCCGGCGGGCGAGGCCGCGGAAGGCGAGGATGCGCTGCACCCGGGCGCGTTCCACCTCGCGGCCTTCGAGATCCAGCGCCCTGAGCACCGTCCCCGGCGCGAGGCTTCCCGATTCCACCCGTCCGGTGAGGATGCGCCCGAGGTACGGGTCGTATTCGAGGATGGAGGCGAGCAGGCGGAAGGGCCCCTCGGGATCGACGGCGGGCGGCGGGACGTGTTCGAGGACCAGGTCGAACAGCGGGGCCATGCCCTCGCGCGGATCGGCGAGATCGCGCACCGCCCAGCCCTCCTTGGCCGAGGCGTAGAGCCAGGGGAAGTCGAGCTGCTCCTCGCTCGCCCCGAGGGCCGCGAACAGGTCGAAGACCTCGCCCAGCACCTCCTCGGCCCGCTGGTCGGGCCGGTCCACCTTGTTGATCACGACGATCGGCCGCAGGCCGCGCGCGAGCGCCTTGCCCAGCACGAACTTGGTCTGGGGCATCGGCCCTTCGGCGGCGTCCACGAGCAGCAGGCAGGAGTCCACCATGGAGAGGATGCGCTCCACCTCGCCGCCGAAGTCGGCGTGGCCGGGCGTGTCGACGATGTTGATGCGCACGCCCTTCCACACCACGCTCGTCACCTTGGCGAGGATGGTGATGCCGCGCTCGCGCTCGATGTCGTGGGAGTCGAGGGCGCGCTCTTCGAGCTGCTGGTTGTCGCGCACCGTGCCCGACTGCTGCAGCAGGCGGTCGACCAGCGTGGTCTTGCCGTGGTCGACGTGCGCGATGATCGCGATGTTGCGAAGGTCCATGCGGTCCGCTGTCCGGAATGGGGATTATCGGATGCGCGCCGCCCCCGCGGGAACGGCACGTGCGGCCTTCGATATAGGACCTGCGGCCGTGCCCGCCACGGGCGCTGCGTCAGTCGTCCTCCACCGCCTCGGCGCATGGCCGGATGGGCGGATGGCGCGAACGCCCGGCCGCGGGCCCGTTCCGCCGCCTCGTCCGGCCGGGGTGGTCCGCACGCCCGGCGGGCATGTGCGATGCGGCGCGCAGGCTGGCGCCGCTTCCGGAGGCTGTCGGATCGCCGAATGATCAGGTGCGGCCGATCGCAAGTCGACGGGAGCAACGGCCTCGCATCCGCATCGTGCACCCCGAACGACCGATCGTTCCGGCTGGCCGGATGAGCGATGTGCAATCGCCGTCGTGTATCCGCGGGCCGGATTCTGCGGCGCGCCGGCGCAATTCAGCTTTCGGGCCGGCACGGACCGCCTTCGCGCACCCACAGCAGCGTGCGCACCGTGAGTGCGATCATCACGCCGCACAGCACCAGATAGGCTCCGGTTCCCAGCCCGGCGAAGAAACCGCCGCCGTGATGGGCCGCATAGTGCAGGCAGGCGGCGGTGAAGGCGGCGAGCGGGAACGACCATGCCCAGGCAGGAAGGCCGAAGGGCACGGCGAGGAGCCGCCGCGCGAGGGTCGCCACCAGAAGGGCGAAGAACAGGGCCAGATCGAGGAGGAGGTGGGCGAAGAGGTCCGGCTCCCCGGAGAGCCGCAGCCAGGCGAGGAAGCCCACCGCCGGCGGGGCCACGAGGATCACGAGGGTGGGCAGCAGGCGCTCCGGCAGCGGGTCGTGGAAGACCAGCCGGTTGAACACGAGTGTCACGAGGATCAGCCAGAACAGCAGGCCGGTGGCGAAGAAGAAGAACGAGATCTCAAAGAATCCGAGCGGCGCGCCGGCGAGCGGCACCACGATGTTGCCCACCGCCGGAATGAACCAGCCGGGATTGAGCTGCGCCACCGTGTGGGTCCGATCGATCCACGCCCGCAGGATCAGCAGGGTGAAGGCGAGCTGCAGCGCCGCACCGACCGCCCACAGCGGCAGGGCCACGTCGGGACGGTGGGGAACGGTTCCCGTGGCGATCAGCAGCAGGCCGATGGCGATGGCCGGGAAGAAGCTGCGGCGGACGGGATGGTGCCACTCCTCCATCACCCGCCCGAAGTGGCTCCGCAGCTTGAGGGCGTAGAGAGCGGCGAGGAACAGGAACAGGGTGGCAGTGAGCGCCAGCAGCACCAGACTCGCCCCGTGGGCGAGGCCGTAGTGGCGCTCGAGGGCCATGG
>BEIP01000072.1 GCA_002898955.1 bacterium HR39
TGCGCCGGCCTGCGGGACGTGGACCCGTGGCCGCACGAATATCTGGACCTCGTGCTGTTCGACCGGCCGGCGGTCGAATCCCAGATCCCGAACGGTCCCGCCTTCGCCCAGGCGCTGCGGGCGGGCTATCTGCCGCTGGTGCCGGCGGAGCGGAAGGAGGCCGACTTCCGCGACTCCCTCCACTTCCTGCAGAAGGCGGTGGCCGCGGCGAAGGGGATCAACGTCCAGCCCGACATGCCGCAGCGCTACGCCGGCAGGATCCCCGACGACCGGCTCGGGCCGCTCGAGCAGGCCCGCGCGCGTCTGCTGGACGCCTTCGAGCGCGACGCCCGTCGCCTCGCGCCGCTGGCCGCGGCCCGCGCCCAGGTGGCCTACGACTGCTGGCTGGAGAACGAGGCCGAGGCCGATCCCGTCGACGCGCAGGCCTGCCGCGAGGCCTTCGAGACGGCGATGGCCGAGGTCGACCGGGCGCTCGCGGCCGGAATCGAGAACGTCTACATCGTCTTCTTCGCCTTCGACAGCGCCGAACTCACCCCCGCCGCGCGCCAGATCCTCGCCGAGGTGGCGGAGAAGATGAAGGCGGGCGAGGCGGTGCGCCTCGAGCTCGCCGGCCACGCCGACCGTGCCGGGCCGGCCCGCTACAACGAGAGGCTCTCGCAGCGCCGGGCCGAGGCGGTGGCGAAGGCGCTCGGGGAGCTGGGCGTGCCGCGCGAGGCCATGACGGTGCGCTGGTACGGCGAGACGCGGCCGCGGGTGGAGACGCCCGACGACGTGCCCGAGCCGCAGAACCGCCGGGTGGAGATCACCCTCGGCTGAAGACCGCCGCACCGGCGAGCCGGAAACGGGAGGGGCCCCGCACGGGGCCCCTCGTTCGTCGCGGCCGAAGGAAAGGGCCCGGCCGCATCCCGACCGGGCCCCGCGTTCCCGCGCACGTGGTTCCGGCGCTCAGTCCCTGGTACCCGAGACCAGCTTCTTCTCGGCGAGCCAGGGCATCATGGCGCGCAGCTTCTCGCCCACCGCCTCGATGGGATGCTCCGCCTCGAGGCGCCGCAGCGTCTTGAAGCGGGTCTGGCCGGCCCGGTTCTCCAGCACCCACTCGCGGGCGAAGGAGCCGTCCCGGATCTCCTTCAGGATGCGCTTCATCTCGGCGCGCACGTGGTCGTCGATCACCCGCGGCCCGCGCGTGTAGTCGCCGTACTCGGCCGTGTTGCTGATCGAGTAGCGCATGTTGGCGAGGCCGCCCTCGTAGATGAGGTCGACGATGAGCTTCACCTCGTGCACGCACTCGAAGTAGGCCATCTCGGGCGGATAGCCGGCCTCCACCAGCGTCTCGTAGCCGGCCTTGATCAGCGCGGTGAGACCGCCGCACAGCACCACCTGCTCGCCGAACAGGTCGGTCTCTACCTCGTCGCGGAAGGTGGTCTCGATGATGCCGGCGCGGCCGCCGCCGATGGCCGCCGCGTAGGAGAGGGCGATGTCGTGGGCCGCGCCGGTGGCGTCCTGGTGGACCGCCAGCAGGCAGGGCACGCCGGCGCCCCGCAGGTACTCCGAGCGCACCAGATGGCCCGGCCCCTTGGGCGCCACCATCATGACGTCGAGGTCGGGGCGCGGCTCGATGAGCTGGTAGTGGATGTTGAAGCCGTGGGCGAACATCAGCGCCGCGTTCTCGCGCATGTTCGGCGCGAGCTGCTCGCGGTAGAGGTCGGCCTGCAGCTCGTCGGGCACCAGCACCATGACCACGTCGGCCCACTTCGCCGCCTCGTCCGGAGTCATGACGGTGAAGCCGGCCTTCTCCGCCCGCGCCCATGAAACCGAACCGCGGCGCAGCGCCACCACCACCTGCCCGACGCCGGAGTCGCGCAGATTGTTGGCGTGGCCGAAGCCCTGGCTGCCGTAGCCGACGATGGCCACCCGGCGGCTCTTGATCAGATTGAGATCCGCATCGCTGTCGTAGTAGACCCTCATCGTCCCTCTCCCTTCGTTTGCGTGGCGACGACGTCGGGGGGCGGCTCCAGCACCACGCCGCCGCGGCCGATGGCCACCACGCCGGCGCGACTCACCTCCACCGGCTCCACCAGCGCGATGAAGGCGTCGATGTCGTCGGAGCTGCCGGTCATCTCGAAGATCAGCCCGCCGGGCGTGCTGTCGACGAGCCGCGCGTGCATGAAGTCGGCGATCCGCAGCGCCTGCACCAGCCGCTCGCGGTCGCCCAGCACCTTGACCAGCGCCAGCTCGCGCTCCACCGCCGGCCCCTCGACGGTGAGGTCCTGCACCCGGTGCACGGGCACCAGCCTCGCGAGCAGCGCCTTGATCTGCTCGATCACCTGCTCGGTGCCGGTGGTGACGATGTTGATGCGCGAGAGCCGGTTGACGTGGTCCACCTCGGAGACGGTGAGGCTCTCGATGTTGTAGCCGCGGCCGGAGAACAGGCCGATGACCCGGGCGAGCACGCCGGGCTCGTTGTCCACGAGCACGCAGATGGTGTGCCGCCGCTCCTGCTGACTGGCGTTGCGCATCGGATCGCGTCCGCGGATGGGGTCAGACCAGCACCATCCCCTCTTCCGACAGCGGGCCCTCGTCCCGCTTGTCGGCCGGGCTCAGGATGATCTCGTTGTGGGCGGCACCGCCCGGGATCATGGGATAGACGTTCTCGAAGGGGTCGATCACCACCTCCGTCAGCACGGGGCCGGGGTGGGCGAGCATCTCCTCGATGGCCGCGTCCAGCCCGCTCGCCTTCTCGACCCGGATCCCCTTCGCGCCGAAGGCCTCGGCCAGCTTCACGAAGTCGGGCAGGGCGTCCATGTAGCTCTCCGCCCGCCGACTGCCGTGGAAGAGGTCCTGCCACTGGCGCACCATGCCCATCCAGCGGTTGTTGAGCATGAAGATCTTGACCGGCAGCCGGTACTGGATCGCCGTCGACATCTCCTGCATCATCATGACCCAGGAGGCATCGCCGGTGATGTTGATCACCAGCCGGTCGGGATGGGCGATCTGGGCGCCGATGGCGGCCGGGAAGCCGTAGCCCATGGTGCCGAGACCCCCCGAGGTCAGCCAGCGGCGCGGCTTCTCGATGGGGAAGTGCTGGGCCGCCCACATCTGGTGCTGGCCCACGTCGGTGGTGACGATGGGATCCAGATCCCGCACGTGCTCGTGGAGCCGGCGGATGGCGTACTGCGGCTTGATCACCTCGCCTTCCTGACGGAAGCCGAGGGAGTCCACCGCCCGCCACTGCCGGATCTGCTCCCACCAGCCCTCGATGCGCCGCGGGTCGATGCGGTGGGCCCGGCGACGCCAGCCCTCGAGGAAGGCCGCGAGCGCCCGCTCGGCATCCGCCACGATGGCCACGTCGACCGGCACGTTCTTGTTGATCGAAGAGGGGTCGATGTCGACGTGGATGCGCCGGCTCCGCGGCGAGAAGCCGTCGAGCCGTCCCGTCACCCGGTCGTCGAAGCGCGCGCCGATGGCGATCATCACGTCGCAGTCGTACATGGCCATGTTGGCCTCGTACGTCCCGTGCATGCCGAGCATGCCGAGGAACTGCGGATCGCTCGCCGGATAGGCGCCCAGTCCCATGAGGGTGAGGGTGATGGGAAAGCCGGTGGCCCGCACGAACTCGGTCAGCAGCTCGCAGGCCACCGGGCCGGAGTTGATGAGCCCGCCGCCCACGTAGAAGATCGGTCGCTCCGCCTCCACCATGAGGTCGAGGGCCTGCTCGATCCGGTCGGGGTCGGGATCGCGCCGCGGGCGGTAGCGCGAAAGCCGCGCCTCGCGGGCGGTGCGGTACGGCGCCTGGCCCATGAGGATGTTCTTGGGCAGGTCCACCACCACCGGACCGGGCCGGCCGCTCCTCGCCACGTGGAAGGCCTCGTGGAGGACCTGGGCGAGGTCCTCGGGCCGCTTCACCAGATAGTTGTGCTTGGTGCAGGGGCGGGTGATGCCGACGGTGTCCGCCTCCTGGAAGGCGTCGTTGCCGATCATGTGGGTCGGCACCTGGCCGGTGAGGCAGACCACCGGCACGCTGTCCATCAGCGCGTCGGTGAGGCCGGTGACGGTGTTGGTGGCACCGGGCCCCGAGGTCACCAGCACCACGCCCACCTTGCCGGTGGAGCGCGCATAGCCCTCGGCCGCGTGCACCGCCGCCTGCTCGTGGCGCACCAGAATGTGGCGGATGGCGTTCTGCTTGAAGATCTCGTCGTAGAGCGGGAGTACGGCGCCGCCCGGATAGCCGAAGATGACCTCCACACCCTGCTCGATCAGGGCCCGGACCACCACCTGGGATCCGGTCAGGGTCTCGGTGGCCGTCTCCGCGCGCGGACGTCCGCTGTCGGGCATGGCGCCTCCTCCCGATACGCCGGTACGACGATGCCGGAAATCCCCGGCGGCGGCCGTCTCCGCCGGGAGCGTGAAGCTAGCGGTGCGGTGCAGCACGGTCAACGGACGTCGCGCGCGGCAGGCGACCGCTCAGCGCCCCGTCACCAGCGCGGACCGCCGCGGCACCAGCGCCCAGTAGTCGAAGTCGAGCAGCACGTCCGGATGGTAGCGTCCGTCCTCGCCCTTCAGCGGGAAGTCGGCGGCCGGCCGGTTCTTCACCGCCACGAGCCGCAGGCGCAGCAGGCCCAGGTCCTCCCGCTCCGGCACCTCCGCCCGGTCCAGCACCTCCGACCAGGCGTAGACGGTGTCTCCCGCCACGCAGGGATTGGCGTGGGTGCCGCCGTTGATGGCGAGGATGGCCAGCACGTTGCCGAGCCCGTTGAAGGAGAGCGCCCGGGCGATGGAGATGACCACCCCGCCGTAGACGATGCACTTCCCGAGCCGGCCCTGCCGCTCGATGTGGTCGTTGAAGTGCACCCGGGCGGCGTTCTGGTAGAGGCGCGTGGCGAGGCGGTGCTCGCTCTCCATCACGCCCATGCCGTCCACGTGGTCGATCTTCTCGCCGATCTCGTAGTCCTCGAAGGCATAGGCGCAGCCCGTGATCGCCGGGTCGATGCGCAGCGGCCGGGCGAGATCGGGCACGACCAGCTCCTCCGGCGGCACCACCGCACGCAGCTGCGGCACGCGGGTGGCGGCGGGTGCGCAGTCGGGATCGCGCTTGCGCACCAGCACCCAGCGCACGTACTCCAGCACCGGCCTGCCCTGCGCGTCCGTTCCACGGGTGCGCACCCAGACGATGCCGGCCTGGCGGTTGCCGGTCTCGCGCAGACCGACGACTTCGGACGTGACCGAGAGCGTCTCGCCCGGATGGACGGGGCGGAAGAAGCGTCCCTCGGCGTAGCCCAGATTGGCGATGGCGTTCAGCGAGACGTCGGGCACGCTCTTGCCGAAGACCACGTGGAAGACGAGCAGGTCCTCGAGGGGCGTGGTGGGGTGGCCGAGGGAGCGGGCGAAGGGCTCGCTGCAGTGCACCGCAAAGCGCGAGCCGGTGAGCGCCAGATAGAGGGCGGCATCGCCCACCGTCAGCGTGCGCGGCGTGGCGTGGACGATCTCCTCGCCCAGGCGGAAGTCCTCGAAGAAGCGCCCGACGCTGCCCTTGCCCATGGCGGCCCTCCCTCGCTGCGGTGCGAAAGAGCCTAGCCGGTACGGCGCGGCGCGCAACCGCTGTCCCGTTGCGCCGCGGCATCGGTCCCGGAGTCGGCCTCAGAGAAAGCTCTGGGGATCCACGTCCACCTCGAGGCGGATGCGTGCGGGGA
This sequence comes from bacterium HR39, assembly GCA_002898955.1. Classification (GTDB taxonomy): domain Bacteria; phylum Pseudomonadota; class Alphaproteobacteria; order Geminicoccales; family Geminicoccaceae; genus HRBIN39. Next base: position 5,688 of record BEIP01000072.1, read on the forward strand.
GCCGCACCGGGGCGAGCCAGCGGCGCAGGAAGTCCGGCAGGTCGAAGCCGGGATCGGCCCGCACCAGCACCCGCTCGCGGTAGCGCCCGCGCAGCAGCGCCATGGGGGCGGGGGCGGGGCCGAGGATGCGCACGGAGTCCTCGGGCGGTGCGGCGCGCACGATCCTTCGCGCCCATTCGCCCACCTCCCCGCGATCGCGTCCCGAGACCACCAGCGCCGCGAGCCGGCCGAAGGGCGGCATGCCCGAGGCCCGACGCTCGGCCAGTTCGGCCCGGTAGAAGCGCAGCGGATCGCCCGAGACCAGTGCCTGCAGGACGGGGTGGTCGGGCATGGCCGTCTGCAGGAGCGCCCGCCCCGGCCGTTCCGCCCGTCCGGCCCGTCCCGCCACCTGGTGGAGGAGCTGGAAGCTGCGCTCGACCGCGCGCAGATCGCCGCCGAGGCCGAGATCGGCGTCCACCACTCCCACCACCAGCAGGTCGGGGAAGTGGTGGCCCTTGGCGAGGAGCTGGGTGCCCACCAGCAGGTCGATCTCGCGCGCGAGCACCGCGCGGACCAGCTCCTCGGCCTTCGCCGCGCCGGTGACGGTGTCGCTGGTCACCACGGCGATGCGCGCTTCCGGCCACAGGGCGCGGGCCTCTTCCGCGATGCGCTCCACCCCGGGGCCGCAGGCGGCGATCTCCCCGACCGCGCCGCATTCCGGGCAGTGTTCCGGCTCCGGCTCGGAATGGCCGCAGTGGTGGCACATCAGCCGCCGGCGCAGCCGGTGCAGCACCAGCCAGGCGCTGCAGTTGGGACAGCGAAGCCGCGTGCCGCAGGCCCGGCACAGGGAAAGCGGCGCATAGCCGCGGCGGTTGAGGAAGAGCATGGCCTGGCCGCCGGATGCGAGCGCCCCGCCCACCGCCTCCACGAGCGGCGGGGCGAGGAAGCGGGCCTTCGGCGGGCGGTGGCGGCGCAGATCCACGATCTCGATCACCGGCTCTGCCGCCGGTCCGTGCCGGCGCGGCAGCACCAGCAGCTGCCACGGATCGGGCGGGGCGAGATCGGGGACGATGCCGGCCCGGAAGGCGCTCTCCACCGCGGGCGTGGCGCTCACCCGGACGAGCGGACAGCCGGCCAAGCGCGCGCGCAGCTCCGCCACCAGCCGCGCGTCGTAGCGGGCGCCGTCCTCCTGCTTGAAGCTCGGGTCCTGCTCCTCGTCGAGGACGATCAGGCGCAGATCGGGAAGCG
>BEIP01000073.1 GCA_002898955.1 bacterium HR39
GGGCGGCCCCTCGTCACGCATACGACGCGCCCGTTCACGACGATGGCGTAGTCCTTCATCGGCTTTTTCTCCGCTGTTCTCGCCCGGCATATGGGGAGAGGGCGCGGAAAACTGTCCAGACCTGTCCCATACAATGCGTGGCGTCGCGACGCGCCCCGAAACGCCACGCCCCACCGCGGGGGCGGGGCGTGGCGGCGGCATTGGCCCGGCGCTTCAGCAGGTCGGCACGCTCACCGCCGGCGCCGGCCAGAAGGTCACGTGCGCCATGTTCAACTCGTTCTCCGCCGCCTCCGCCGCGAGCGCGTCGGCCCGCTCGCGCAGCTCGCTGACGCCCGTCTTCCGCCGCCACTCGCGGAGCATCTCGAAGCGCCTGCTGGCGCTGAGAGGCCGGTCGATGCGGAGACTGAGCACGATGCTCACCTCTCCGATCCTCCAGCTCTCGTAGACGCCGCGCTCATCCGCCCAGCGGGCCTCGGGCCGGCCCCGGTGGAGGGCGTAGGCGCGGGTGCGCAGCGTCTCGGCGATCTCGTTCTTCGCCATACACACGGCGCGGATCGTGAGGTGGATGTGCTGGCGCATGGTCCGAACTCCTCGCTGCGTTCGCCTGTGACTGTACGCAGCGCGTGGCAAGTTTCGATACCTCTGCGGGCGGGTTCTGCGAGAAAAGCATAAAATGCCTGCAAGCCTTCGCGCCGCTTCATGCGGGTGGCTACTGGCCTGTCACCGGTAAATGTATTAGGCTAGATTAGGTACTTACACGTCGCAGGCAAATAACGGGCGGGCGAGGCGCGGGATTTCGCTAGCGCCAGTGCGCGGCGGTTTAACGCAGTTGCACAAGCTAGGGCTGTGGAATGGAAGTGCACCCGGCGGCGGCGTTGCGCCGCGCGGCATCGGCCGTGCGCGACGCTGCCTTCTGCGGCGTGGTGGTGACGCTCGGGCCGGACGGCCGGTTGAACGTCTCGCTGCCGCCACGCGCCTCGCGCCACGCGGCCATCGCGGCGGCGCGCGTCATGGAAATGAGCGAGGAGGTGCTGGCCACGGCCGCGAGCGTGAACGGCCCCTCGCCGACCGCGGTGTTCCTCCGCGACTTCGCCGCCGCCGTGCGCCGCGGCGACCAGCCTTACCGCCTCGCAGCGACGCTGGCGGCCGAGCTGGCCGTGCATGGCCTTCTGCCGGCCGTGCAGCCGGCCGGCGGCCCCGCCGCGCTGGTGCGCGTGGCCGAGACGGCCGTGCCGGAGCCGGCGGTGCTGCTGGAGTTGTGGGCGGCCCACGCGGCGGCGTCGGCAGCGCTTGTGCTCGCCGGCCGGTGTCCGCTCTGCGCGGCACGGCTGGCCGCCGCCGCCACCGAACGGCGGCGCGGGGCGGCAGCGGCCCATGTTGAATGCTTGGCCGAGGCCGACCTGCGCCGTGTCGCGCGGCTTGAGCGCGTGCACCTCGGCCTTCGGCGCCTGATGGAGGGGCGCGCGTGAGGGCGAAGACGGTTGCGCTGCCGCCGGCCCTTGCGGGCCGCGCCCCGGCGCTGCTGCTCCGCGGCCGCATCGTGCGGCTGCTGGACGTGAGCGGCTACGACGCCGTGGTCCTGGACTGCGCGGCCGTGCAAGCAGCCGGCCACGACTACCTGCACGAGCCGTTGTAGTGGCTGGCGCCGCACATCGCCGCCCGGCTGGGCGCCGTGCGGCTGCGGGCCGTGCCGCCCGCGATGATGGACGCCCTCCCCTTCCTCGATGCCGGCGAGCCTGCGCCCGAGGGAATGGTGGCGCCCGGCTGGCTCTTCGGGGTTTTCGGAGTCGACGAGGCGTGATGCGCAGGATGATCGATGCCGCGCGGCGGCACCGCCTGCTGGTGCTGTACGCCCTGCTCAACGTGGCCGGCACGGCCGGCGTCGTAGCCGCGTGGGCGCGCGGCTGGGTGGGCTACATCGCCGAGGCCGACAGCACCGGCCTCGTCCACCTCATCGCCCGCGTGTTCGTGGGCGGCGCCGTTTGGCTGGGCGTCCGCCTCGCCGAAGTGGACTGGTGGTGCGCGCACGGAGTCATCACGAGGCGGCAGGGACGGAGGCGGCAGGGACAGGGACTGGTGGTGCGCGCACGGAGTCATCCCTTCGGGCGGGGCGCTGGTGCAGATGGCCGCCCGCAACCGGCATGTGCTCTGGGTGCACGGAGCGCTCGTGCTGCTGGGTCTCGTCGGCACCGTGGTCGGCTTCGTCATCGCCCTTTCGGGCGTGGACCCGGAGCGCGCGGCCGACGTGAGCGCCGTCGGGCCGATGATCGCGCGGCTCACCGACGGCTTGGCGGTCGCCCTCCACACGACCCTGGTCGGCGCCATCGCGCACCTGTGGCTGGGCGCGGGCCTGCGCCTGCTCGATGCCGGCACCGCCGAACTCTACGCCCGCGCGCTGGAGGAGGTGCGCGATGCCGGATCGTGACGACTTCGGCGGTGGTACGGACACCGTCTTCCGCGACGTCATCCTCCTCGCCCTCGCCGGTTTCGTGGCCCTGGTCGTGCTGATGCTGCCGCACCTGAACCCGCCCGGCGCGAGGGCCACGGCGGACGCCGAGCCGCCCGGCAACGTGGTGGTCGAGGTGAAGTGGCCCGAAGCCATCGATGCAGACGTCGACCTCTGGGTCCAGGCGCCGGGCGACATGCCGGTCGGCTATTCCAACAAGGGCGGGCTCGTGTTCAACCTGCTGCGCGACGACCTGGGCCATCGGGCCGACGTCACCGGCATCAACTACGAGGTGGCCTATTCCCGCGGCATCGTGCCGGGCGAGTACACCGTCAATCTGCACATGTTCCGCAACGCGGCCGGCATCTGGCCGGTGCCGGCCACGGTGGTGGTGAGCGTCAAGCGGTCGCCCGACGAGCCCACCCGGCAGGTGCTCGCATCGCGCGTGAAGCTGCTGCGCGAGGGCGAGGAGCTCACCGTCTTCCGCTTCCGCCTCGACGGAGAGGGCCGGCTCGTGCCGGGCAGCGTGACCGATCTGCCGAAGCCCCTCCGCCCGCTGGAGAGACGCCCGTGAGTCCGCTCGTCGTCGTCTACGGGGCCGGCGCGACGCTGGTGCTGCTGCTGGCCCTCCTCGCCGTCCTCGGACCGCGCCCGCTGTGGTGGCGCTGGGGGGCGGTCACGCTCGCCGCCGCCTTCGTGGGTCTCGGGCTGTTCGCCTTCGGCGAGCTCGCCGGCCGGCCCAAGCCGGTGGCGCTGGCCTGGTTCGAGGGCAGGACCCGGGAGGCGACGGTGCTCGCCCACCTCGTGCGCGAGGGCGAGGGCATCTATCTCTGGCTGCAGCTCGGCGGGGTGCCCGAGCCGCGCGCCTACGTGCTGCCGTGGGACCGCAGGACCGCCGAGGAGCTGCTGCGCGCGGCGCGCGAGGCCGAAGAGCGGCGAAGCGGCCTCGCCGTGCGGCTGCCCTTCGAGCCCTCGCTGGAGGACCGCGAGCCGCGCTTCTATCCGCTGCCACAGCCGGCCCTGCCGCCCAAGGAGATGCTGGATCCGCCCGCGTGGTTCCGCCGTCCGGGAGCGGACGCCTGATGTTCAGCGCGCGAGGGCCAGCAGCAGGAAGGCGGTCTCCGCTGTCTGCTGCACGGCGCCGAGGGTGTCGCCCGTGCAGCCGCCGAAGCGGCGCCCGAGGCGGTGGGCGGTGAGCGCGGCCGCCACCGCCGCTCCGGCGAGGGCGAGGAGGGCGGAGGAGAGGGGCAGCAGCACCAGCGCCAGCACTACGGCCACCGCGAGGGCGGTCAGCACCCGCTCGCGTTCGGGACGCCCGGCGCCCGCCGCCAGTCCCTCGGCCCGCGCGCTGGGCTGCAGCAGCATCACCACCGGCATCGCCGCCCGCGAGGCGGCCGCGGCCGCCACCAGCGCCGCGGCGAGCGCCGCGGGGGAGGGTGCGGCGGCGAGCGCGGAGGTGCGCAGGATCAGCGACAGCGACAGGGCGGCGGCGCCCCACGAGCCGATGCGCGAATCCCGCATCACCCGCAGCGCCCGCTCACGGTCCTCGCCCACGCCCAAGGCGTCCGCCGTGTCGGCGAGGCCGTCCTCGTGCAGCGCACCGGTGACCGCCACGGTGACGGCGACGGCGAGGGCAGCGGCGGGAAGCTGCGGGACGCCGAGCACGGCGGCGAGCAGGGCCGCGAGCGCGCCGGCGAGCCCCACGAGCGCGCCCACCGCCGGGAACAGGTGGACGGAACCCGCGAGGTCCGCGAGCCGCACGGGCCCGGCCGGGCGCACCGGCAGGCGGGTGAGGAAGATCAGCGCGATGCGCAGATCGTGCAGCACCGATCCCGCGGTCCCGTGGAGCCGCCGCGATGGTGGCGGGAAGGGACCGGTGCGGCAAGCCGGCGGCGGAAAGAGCCACGCGAGCGGCCTCGCGAGGGCAGGCGAATCGCATGCGCGCGATGCGGCCCGCCGGGCCGGGGCGGTACCCCGGGCGGCCGCCGGCCTTTTCCGGTTCCGCGAAGGCGTGACGCCCCCCAGAGGGCGGGGCGCCGGCAGGCGGAGATCGTGAAGGGGCGAGGCCGACCCGCGGGCTTCAGGTCTCCAGGAAGCCGCGCAGCTTGCGCGAGCGCGAGGGATGCTTGAGCTTGCGGAGCGCCTTGGCCTCGATCTGGCGGATGCGCTCGCGGGTGACGTTGAACTGCTGGCCCACCTCCTCGAGGGTGTGGTCGGTGTTCATGCCGATGCCGAAGCGCATGCGCAGGACGCGCTCCTCGCGCGGCGTGAGGGTGGCCAGCATCTCCGTCGTGGTCTCGCGCAGATTCGCCAAGGTCGCCGCGTCGAAGGGCTGGACGGCGTTCTTGTCCTCGATGAAGTCGCCGAGGTGCGAGTCCTCCTCGTCGCCGATGGGCGTCTCCAGCGAGATGGGCTCCTTGGCGATCTTGAGGACCTTGCGCACCTTGTCGAGCGGCATGTTGAGCTTCTGGGCCAGCTCCTCCGGCGTCGGCTCGCGGCCGAAGTCGTGCAGGAACTGGCGCGAGGCGCGCACGATCTTGTTGATGGTCTCGATCATGTGGACGGGGATGCGGATGGTGCGCGCCTGGTCGGCGATGGAGCGGGTGATGGCCTGACGGATCCACCAGGTGGCGTAGGTGGAGAACTTGTAGCCGCGGCGGTACTCGAACTTCTCCACCGCCTTCATCAGGCCGATGTTGCCTTCCTGGATCAGGTCGAGAAACTGCAGTCCGCGGTTGGTGTACTTCTTGGCGATGGAGATCACGAGGCGCAGATTGGCCTCGATCATCTCCTTCTTGGCCTGGCTGGCCTCGCGGTCGCCCTTCTGCACCGTCTGGACGATGCGGCGGAACTCCGAGATCCGCAGGCCGATGGCCTCGGCCATGGCGGCGATGTCGCCGCGGATCTCCTCGATCTCCTCGCGGTGCTTCTCCACGAACTCGGCCCAGCCCGGCTCCTCCAGCGCCGCCACCCGCTCGCACCAGTCGGGATCGAGCTCGCGGCCGAGATAGTGCTCGAGGAAGCTCTCGCGGCTCACCCCGCAGCCCTGGGCGAGGCGCAGGAGCCGCCCCTCGAGGCGCTGCAGCTCGCGGTTGAGGTCGTAGAGCTGCTCGACCAGCGCCTCCACGCGGCTGTTGGCGAGGCGCACCTGCTTGACCAGCTCCACCACCTCGGCCCGCGCCTTCTGGTAGGCCTCCTCCAGCGCCTGCGGGATCTCCTCACTGTTCTGGATGTGGGCGAGGCGCTCCTCCTGGAGTTCGCGCAGGTACTCGTAGGAATCGGCGATGCGGTCGAAGGTCTCAAGGACGGGCTCGCGCAGCTTCGCCTCCAGCGCGGCCATCGAGCCGATGTCCTCGTCGAAGTCGTCCTCCGGGTCCTCCTCGCCCTCCTTCTGGGCGTCGGGGCCGCCGCCCGCCATCGCCTCGAGGTCCACCACGTCGCGCAGCAGGATGCGACCGTCGCGGATCGCGTCCCGCCAGCCGATGATGGCGCGCATGGTGAGCGGGCTCTCGCACAGCGCCTCGAGCATGGTGTTGCGGCCCGCCTCGATGCGCTTGGCGATCTCGATCTCGCCCTCGCGGGTCAAGAGCTGGATCGAGCCCATCTCGCGCAGGTACATGCGCACCGGGTCGTCGGTGCGCCCGAGGTACTCCTCGTCGATGCCGCCCTCGTCCTCGCCCTCCTCCTCTTCCGCGTCGTCGTTGGCGGCGGCCGCGGCCGGCGCCGGCCCGTCGTCGGCCTCCTCCTCCTCGCGCAGCACCGCGATGCCGCGCTTTTCGAGGCCGGCGATCAGCTGCTCGACGCTCTCGGGCGGAAAGCCCTCGGGGAGGGCGGCGTTGAGCTCGTCGTAGGTGATCGAGCCGCGCCTGCGTGCATCCACGAGGATGCGCTGCAGCTCCGGCATCTCGGCTGCGAGGCGCGCGAGGCCGTCGTCCTTGCTTCCTCCGGAAGCCCCCTTACGGCTGCGGGCGGACGACGCGCTGCGTGCCTGCAGTGCCTTGGCCATGGGCGAAGACCTCCCGGTTGACGCTCGATCCCGGCGAAGCGGCGGGGGCAGTCCGGGAAGCGGCCGGCAGCCGCGGGCCGATCCGACCCCTCCCGTCCTGCGACCGATGGAATCCCGTCATGATCCGTCGACGTCGTCCGGCGCCGGAGCGGCCGGCAGGCCGCGGCGCCGCACGAGGTCCGCGATGCTGCGAAGATCGCGCTGCCGGCGCGCCCGCGCCACGCAGCGCCCGAGCACCTCCAGCCAGGCTTCCGGTCCGTCCCCGGACGTCGCATCGGAAGAGGCGGCGGGAGCTTGCTGGAGCATGCGTTCGACCAGATCCCCGAAACCGTAACGTGACAAGTGGTCGAGGAGACTTTCCCGGTCAAGGCGCCCGGCCTCGGCCAGCCAGTGGAGGATCTCCCGCCTGAGCGCCTCGCCCTCCTCCCATTCCAGCTCGGCCTCGG
>BEIP01000074.1 GCA_002898955.1 bacterium HR39
ATCGGCTGCTACCTGTTCTCCGGCCCCACCGGCGTGGGCAAGACCGAGGTGGCGCGCCAGCTCGCCCGCATCCTCGGAATCGAGCTGGTGCGCTTCGACATGTCCGAATACATGGAACGCCACGCCGTCTCGCGGCTGATCGGTGCCCCGCCCGGCTACGTGGGCTTCGACCAGGGCGGTCTGCTGACCGACGCCATCGACCAGCATCCGCACGCGGTGCTGCTGCTGGACGAGATCGAGAAGGCCCACCCGGACATCTACAACATCCTGCTGCAGGTGATGGACTACGGGAAGCTCACCGACAACAACGGCAAGACGGTGGACTTCCGCAACGTCATCCTGATCATGACCACCAACGCCGGTGCGGCCGACATGAGCAAGCCGGCCCTCGGCTTCGCCCGCGAGACCCGCGAGGGCGAGGACACCGAGGCCATCAAGCGGCTGTTCACGCCGGAGTTCCGCAACCGGCTGGACGCCATCATCCCGTTCCGTCACCTGACGCCGGAGATCGTCCGCTCGGTGGTGGACAAGTTCGTGCGCGAGCTCGGTGCCCAGCTCGCCGACCGCCGCGTGGCCATCGAGGTGGACGAGGCGGCGCGGGCCTGGCTCGCGGAGAAGGGCTACGATCCGCTCTACGGCGCCCGGCCGCTCGCCCGCGTCATCCAGGAGCACATCAAGCGGCCGCTCGCCGACGAGCTGCTCTTCGGCCGGCTGGCCAAGGGCGGGCGCGTGCGGGTCACCATCCGGGACGACCGGCCGCACTTCGAGATCGAGGCGACGCCGCCGCGCGGCGGACGGCGGCGGGGCACGCCGGAGCCGGTGGCGGAGCCGGACGTGCCCGAGCCGGCCCTCTGAGACCGTCTCCTCCTCTTCCCGGAAAACACGGGGCGGGTCCGACGGGCCCGCCCCGCTGCTTCCCGACACGGGCGCATCCGCTCTTCCTCCGCGCTCTTCCGGCGGGAGCCGAGCGTGCTCCGCTGCGTGATCCGGGCGGCCGCACCGTCGCGCACCGGGAACACGGCGGACACGCGAAAAAGGGGAGGCGCGACGGTGCGCCTCCTCGCGAGATCGGACCTGCGTGTGGGCTTGCGCCTCTTTGTCGCGGCATTCTATGCGAAATGCCGGGATCCGCAAGCCCCGGCAGCGCTTCCGCGTCCGCCCCGCGGTGGCCGTGCATCCGGCCCGGTCAGGAAGGCAGGTCGAAGAGGTGCTCGCCCATCTGGTCGATGATCTGCTTCGCCTTGATCACCGAGAATTCGAGCGCGTCCTCGGCGGTGAGGTGGCTGTCGGCGCGCACGAAACGGTGCTCGCGCCGGCCCTCCTCCGTCTCCAGCACGATGACGCCGGCGGTGATCCAGCGGCCCTCCTGCTCGAAGGGGGTGGGCGTGATGCGGTAGCGGCCGTAGACCACCTCCTCGCCCACCACCGTGCGCGGGCCGCGCGGCCCGAAGATCCGTCCCAGCAGCCGTCCGATCACGCCTTCGCTCCGGCCTCCTGCACGAGACGCTTCGCCTCCGCGATCCAGCGGGCGAGCCGCGTGGCCGTGGGCACCGGCACGGTGCGCGGATGCCGCGCGTCCACCTCGCGCAGCCGTCTTCCCGGCGGTTCGGCCTCCTCGCGGGCGAGCCCGGCGAGACCCTCCACGCCGGCGGCCACCGGCAGCTCCGCCGCCTGCAGACCGACGCCGTCGATCTGCATGAGCTCGGCCATGTGCACGAAGACGGAAAGCCGCTTGCGGCCCGGCGCTTCGCCCGCGCCCTCGATGTCCTCCACGGGGTGGCGGCGTGCCATCCTTCCGCTCCCGTCCCTCGCACGTCCTGGCTCTTCAGACCATCTCGGCATCGGTGTGGGCGGTTGCAAGCGCTGCCGTGCGTCCGTCGAGGACGCGCAGGCGGGCACCGCCCGCGCGGCCGCGGGCGATGTCCACCTGCAGCCCGGGAAAGCGCCGGCGCAGCTCCGCCCGCAGGCTTCGCGCCGCCGAAGCGGGCACCACGGCGAAGCCGGTGGGACCCCACGAACTCTGGCCGCTCGCCGGGACGCCGCCTGCACGCAGGTGATCGAGCGCCGCTCCCACCAGCGGACTGGCCCAGCGCCGGCCGCCCTGGAACGGTGCGTACCAGTCGCCGAGCCGGTCCTGGATCTCGCGGATGCCGCGGCCGAAGAGGGCGAGATCGGCGAGCGCCACACCGGACAGCACGCAGGAGAGGGCAAGGCGCGCGAGGCGGGCGGCGAGATCTCCGGGGAACGGGGGAAGCTCGCGGAAGGCTTGATCCTCCGCCTCGCCCGAGAGGCCCTCGCGGGCGGGATCGCGCAAGAGCAGCACCCGCCAGTCCGCCGGAAAGCGCAGGCGGGCGAGCAGCGGCGGCGGCCGGTCGTCGTCGCCCTTGCCGGCATCGAGCAGGAAGCCGCCGCGCTCGAACGCCGCGATGCCCAGACCCGAGCGCCGCCCGCGCAGGGCGAGGCGGGCCACCTCCTGCGCATCGAAGGGCCGCTTCGCGAGCGCCGCCAGCGCGCGGCCGACGGCGAGCGTGAGCTGGGTTCCCGAACCGAAGCCGGCATGGGGCGGGATCGCGCGCAGGACCTCGATCTCCACCGGGAAGGTGCCGAAGAGGGGACGCAGGCGCCCGAGGATCCGCGCGGTGCGGTCCGCCTCGGGCCCCCGGACGGCGGTGCGGGTGGCGCGGCGGGCGCGCAGGACGGTCCGCGGCCGGTCGACGGCGAGCCCCAGGCCGAGGAAGCGGCGGCCCAGGTCGCCGGCGGGATCGAGGAAGCCGAGGTGCAGCCGCGCCGCCGCCCGCACTTCCACCACCGCGCCCGATTCCCCCATGGCACCCAAGCCCCGGTCTCCCTTGTGGCCTCCCGGCCCCATGTTATGCTCCTTGGCGTCCGGGCCAACAGGGAGGCTGCCGCCATGGCGGACAAGCGCACGCTCAGGGTGTACACCGAGGAAGAGGCGGCCGAGCGGCTCGCCCGCGAGCTGCCCACCTGGTACGTGGAGCGGGGGTGGATCCGGCGGCGCTATCGCACCTACAGCTGGAAGGGGACGCTCATGGTGATCAACGCCGTGGGCCATCTGGCCGAGGCCGCCTGGCACCATCCCGACATCACCGCCTCCTACGCCTGGGTGGAGGTGCGGCTGAAGACCCACGACCACCAGGGGATCACCGACAAGGACTTCGCGCTCGCGAAGAAGATCGAGGAGGTGATCATGTGGCGTCCCGAGCCGCCGCTCGAGGGCACGCCGGAGAAGGACCTGCGCTTCGCCTACATCCGCTACGACCGCCCGAAGGAGGCTCCCGGCGGCGAAGCGGGCGGCGAGGGCGAGGGCGGCGGTCCGGCCTGAAGAGGCCCCGTGAGCTCCGCGAGGGTGTCGGGATCCGGCAGCGGCTCGGCCGGCACCACCCGGACCCGCGGCACGGCGCGGGCGAAGGCGGCGAAGGCGGGATCCAGCACGCCGCGGCGCACGAGAGCGGTGAGGCAGCCGCCTGCCTCCGCCCTCTTGACCACGAGCAGCGCCCGGGCCCGCAGCCGGGCGGCGAGCCAGGCGGCGATGGAGTCCGAGGTGACGTCCCAGCTCGCCGGCAGCTCCGGGCTGCGGCCGGCCATGCGCCAGGGCAGCCACACGCCGGCACCGGCGCGAAGCCGCAGCCGCGCCACGTCCAGCTCGTCCTCGACGAGGGAAAGGCCGGGCGCGCGCGATGCCAGCATCAGGCCGTACTGCTGCATGGCGAGGATGGCGCAGCGGTGCGCGGTGCCGGCATCGAGGCCGAGATCCGGCTCGAGCAGCCGCACCGCATCGGCGAAGGGACCCCCTCCGGGGACCACGAGACGTGCCCGGTCCGCCGGCTGCCGTGCGAGCAGCGCGAGCCAGCGCGCGAGCAGCGGCGAGCGGGCGAGGCTGCCGCCCAGCTTGATGACGACAAGCGGCGGGTTCATCTCCGCCGCGGTGGTACCGGGAGCTCCGGCGCAGGCCATGCGTTTTGCCGATCTCGTCGCGCGCTCGCGCTCACGCCCGGTGATCGTCGGGGTCCTCAACGTCACGCCCGACAGCTTCTCCGACGGCGGGCTGCACCTCGCCCCCGGGCGGGCGGTGGCGCGGGCGCTGGAGATGATGGAGGAGGGAGCCGATCTCGTCGAGGTGGGCGGCGAGTCCACCGCACCGGGAAGCCGGCCGCTCTCCGCCGAAGAGGAATGGTCGCGCATCGGTCCGGTGCTGGAGGCGCTCGCCGGGCGGGTGCCGCTCGTGGTGGACACCTACCACGCCGACACCGCAGCCCGCGCGCTGGGGCTCGGCGCGCTCGCCGTCAACGACGTCTCGGCGCTGCGGGCCGATCCGGCCATGGCGGCGACGGTGGCGCGGGCCGGGGCCGGGCTCGTGCTGATGCATGCCAAGGATCAGCCGCTGCCGCACGCGAGCGACCGGCCGGCGCACTACGCCGACGTGGTGGCCGACATCGCCGCCTTCCTGCTGCGGCAGGCGCACGCGGCCATCGAGGCCGGCGTCGATTCCGGGGCCATCGTGCTGGATCCCGGCTGGGGACGCTTCGTGAGCCTCGATCCCGAACACAGTTTCGAGCTGCTGCGCCGCATGGACGAGCTGGTGCGGCGTCTGGATCCCTTCCCGGTGATGGTCGCCCTCTCGCGCAAGGGCTTTCTCGGTGGCAGACTGGAGGAGCGCGATCCCCTCTCCCAGCTCGCGGCCCTGCACGCGGTGGAGAAGGGGGCGCGCTTCGTGCGCACCCACCACGTGCGCATGATGCGGCAGTTTTCGGAGCTGGCGTGCCGGCTCGGGCGGCTGCCGCAGGGGGGCTGAACGGAACCGGGGCGGGCCGGACCGCTCCTGGCGGAGGCTGGACCCATGAGACTGATCCTGCGGGGCGGCCATGTGGTCGACCCCATGAACGGCGTCGACGGGCCCGCCGATCTCTTCGTCGCCGACGGGCGCATCGTCCCGCCCTTCCCCGAAGCGGAGGCTGACCGGGTGCTCGATGTCGCGGGCTGCATCGTCATGGCCGGCGGCATCGACCTGCACAGCCATCTGGGCGGCGGCAAGATGCTGCTCGCCCGCGAGCTCATGGCCGAGGACCACCATCGCCACCGCTACCGGGCCGAAGGCGCCCTGCGGGCGGGATCGGGCCACGCCGTGCCCTGCGCCTTCCACACCGGCTGGATGTACGCCCGCATGGGCTACACCGCAGCCTTCGAGCCGGCCATGCTGCCGGCCAACGCCCGCGGCGCGCACCTCGAGATGGCCGACATCCCGGTGATCGACCGCGGCGCCTATGCGCTGCTCGGCAACGACGATTTCACCCTCGGCCTGCTGGCCGCGGGCGAGCGGGAAGCGGTGCGCGACGCCGTGGCCTGGACGCTGCGGGCCACGGGCGCCATCGCCGTCAAGGTGGTCAATCCCGGCGGCATCGAGGCCTTCAAGTGGGGGCTGCGAAAGATCGACCTCGACGAGCCGGGGCCCCACTACGGCCTCACCCCGCGCCAGATCCTGCTGGGGCTCACCGAGGCGGTGGACGCGCTCAAGCTGCCCCATCCCGTCCACCTGCACGGGCTGCACCTGGGTCTTCCCGGCTCGGCCCAGACCACCCTCGCCACCATCCGCGCCCTCGACGGCCGGCGGGTCCACCTCACCCACCTGCAGTTCCATTCTTATGGTCGCGGCGGTCCCTTCGGCTTCACCAGCGGTGCGGCCGAGATCGCCGAGCTGGTCAACGCCTCGCCCAACGTCTCCGTCGACGTGGGGCAGGTGATGTTCGGGCCGACGGTGACCGCCTCGGGCGACACCATGAGCCAGGCGCGCAACGCCGCCCACGCCCACCCGAAGCGCGCCTGCGTGATGGACATCGAGTGCGAGGCCGGCTGCGGCGTCGTCCCGTTCCGCTACCGGCACCGCAATCTCGTGAACGCGCTGCAGTGGGCGGTGGGGCTGGAGCTGTTCCTGCTGGTGGAGGACCCGTGGCGGCTCGCGCTCTCCACCGACCATCCGAACGGCGCGCCCTTCCACGTCTATCCGGAGCTGATCCGGCTCCTGATGGACCGCGACCACCGCAACGCCGTCTTGGAGACGCTGCCCGCCGCGGTGCGGGAGGTGACCCATCTCGCCGACATCCGCCGCGAATACACGCTCTCCGAGATCGCCACCATCACCCGCGCCGCCCCCGCACGCCTGCTCGGCATCGACGCCGAATACGGCCATCTCGGCCCCGGGGCGGTGGCGGACGTGGCGGTCTACGAGCGCAAGGGGGACTGGGCCGCCACCTTCGCCGCGCCGCGCCACCTGCTGCGCCGCGGCCGCTTCGTGGTGGAGAACGGGGAGCTCCTCGGGGAGGCGGCGCTGGAGCCGGGTGTGGTGCACGTGCTGGACCTGCCGGACGATCTGCCGGTGCGCCGGCGCGCCGCGCGCTTCTTCGACGAGGTGCGCGGGCTTTCCCTCGCGAGCTTCGAACTGGCCGAGGAGGAGTACGCCGCGGGCGGCCTCGAGCGCCATCCGCTGCGCGCTGGATAGGCTCGCGCTGCGCGCCATATGGCGCGAACGGAGAGGGAACTGACGATGGTGGACCGCGCCGGGCTCGACCGCTGGATGCAGGAGGACGAGGCGCCGCCGCGGCGCGCGCGGCTCGCCTGGGCGCTGACCGGCTCGGGCCACGACTTCGTGCCGTGCCTCGAGCTCATGCGCGAGATCGGCGAGATGGACGTGTTCCTCTCGAAGGCGGCGGCCGAGGTGGTCTACATGTACACCCGCGACCGCAACCCCTTCCCGCCCGGCATCCGCC
>BEIP01000075.1 GCA_002898955.1 bacterium HR39
CGCCTTGCCCACCACCTGCAGGTAGCCGGCCACGGCGTCCTCGAGGTCGCCGCGGGCGCGGGCCAGGTCCTCGCGGGCCTGGGCCAGCCGCGCTTCCGCCTGACGCAGGTCGGCGACGCTCACCCGTCCCTCGCGCTCCATGCGGCGCACCCGCGCCACGATCTCCTCGTGGCGCTTCACGTTGCGCTCGGCGAGGTCGACGATCCCCTGGCGGCGCAGCACCTCCAGATGCGCCTGCACCGCGTCCAGCGCCACGAATTCGGCCGTTTCGGCCACGC
Organism: bacterium HR39; assembly: GCA_002898955.1. GTDB lineage: Bacteria > Pseudomonadota > Alphaproteobacteria > Geminicoccales > Geminicoccaceae > HRBIN39. The sequence goes on from BEIP01000075.1 coordinate 279, forward strand.
GCCGGGCGGCACTGTCGAGCCGCGCCCTTTGGCGCTCGATCTCCGCCTGGGTCTCGAAGCCGTCGAACAGCAGCTGCCGCAGGCTGAGACTCGCCTCGCGCCGCGCCAGCACGCTGCTGTCGTCGCCGTCGCGCGAGCGCGTGGTGTCGTTGTGGGCCCACTCCGGGCCGTAGCGCAGCTCGGCGTCGAGGGACGGGAACCAGCGGGCGCGGGCCTGCCGCAGTTCCTGTTCCACCGCGCGCCGGTCGTGGCGCACGATGCCGACCTCCGGGTTGCTCGCCAGAGCGTCGCGCACCGTGTCGACGATGTTGCCGGCGAACGCCGGCGCGTTCACCAGCCCGACGGCGGTGCCGAGAAGCAGCGCCGCCATCCGGCGCCTCTGACGCGTTGCGAACCCTTGGTGGCGCATCGTCGGATTCCCCGCTACCCGTGGTGACCCTTCGCGCGCGCCGCACCCGGCGCGCGGGAGACTTCCGGCCACGGACATATCCATGCGGCCGGCGGGCCGTCAACGACGCAGCCGGCGCGTCGAGGTGTGTCGCCGCGAGTGTGGCGTTTGTGCTGCGCACCGGAGGCACTGGATTCCGCCCGCCGTTCATGAAATGTTGAGACCGCTCCGGTACACCGGAGCGGCGCAGCGGGAAGGGCGCGATGAGCGACGGGGACGCGCGGCTGTCCGGACAGGAAACCTGGGAGACCCCGCAGGCAGCGGGGGAGCGGGTGCGGGGGATGGAGCGGGGCCCGGGTCTGCCGCCGGGTGCGGCGGGAGAGGTCGAGGACGACATCGCCCTCGTTCCCGATCCGCTGCGGGATGCCCTCGTGCTGCTGGCCGCGCGGCTCGGGACACCGGTCTCGCCGCGACGCCTCGTGGCGGGGCTGCCCCTCGAGGGCGGCCGGCTCACGCCGGCTCTCGCCGTGCGGGCGGCCGAGCGTGCCGGTCTCACCGCGCGCCTTGCCCGCAAGGCCCTGCGGCGGCTTCCCGATCTCGCCCCGTGCATCGTCTTCCTGACGGACGGCGACGCCCGCCTGCTGCTCGGCGTGGAGGACGGCGAGGTGGTCTTTGCCCATCCGGAGCTCGCGGGTGGCGTCGACCGCGTGCCGATGTCTGAATTCGCCCGTCGCTTCGGAGGCTGGGTGCTGCTCGCCCGCCCGCGCTACGAGGCCCTCGCCCACGAGCGCGAGATGGCGGAGGAACGCGAGGGGCACTGGTTTTGGGCCCCCTTCCTCGGCGAGTGGCGCGCCTACGGCGAGGTCGCCCTGGCGGCGGTGCTCGTCAATCTGTTCATGCTGGCGAGTCCGCTGTACGTGCGGATCGTCTACGACCGCGTCGTCCCCAACCAGGCCTTCGAGACCCTGTGGGCGCTCACCGTCGGCGCGCTCGTCGTCTTCGGCTTCGATTTCGTCCTCAGGATCCTGCGCGCCTACGTCATCGACACGGTGGGCCGTCGCGTCGACGTCAAGCTCGCCTCGCGCGTCTTCGAACATGTGCTGGGCATGAAGCTCGCCCACCGGCCGGGAGCGGCCGGCGCCTTCGCGAGTCACCTGCGCGAATTCGAGAGCATCCGCGACTTCTTCTCCTCCGCCACCATCGTCAGCGTGGTGGACCTGCCGTTCGTGCTGATGTTCATCTTCGTGATCTGGTGGATCGGCGGAGCGGTGGCGATCGTGCCGGCACTGGCGGTGCCGCTGGTGCTGGGGGTGGGGCTCGCCGTCCAGTGGCCGCTCGATCGCGCCATCCGCCGCACCTTCCGCGAGGCGGCCCTCAAACAGGCCCTGCTCGTGGAGGCGGTCGCCGGGCTCGAGACGGTCAAGGCGACGTCGGCCGAGGGGCGCATGCAGGGCCTGTTCGAGCGCCTCGTCGCCGCCACGGCGGATTCCGGCAACCGCGCGCGCTTCTGGTCGGCGATCGCGGTCAACGTCACCTCCCTCGCCTCCAATTTCGTCTACGTCGGCGTGGTGGCGCTCGGCGTGTACGAGGTGGCGGCCGGCAACCTCACCGTCGGCGGCCTGGTCGCCTGCAGCATCGTCGCCGGCCGCGCCATGGCGCCGCTCGGGCAGGTGGCCGGGGTGCTGGCCCGCTGGCACCAGGCCCGCATCGCCTATCGCACCATCGCCGGCATCATGAAGGTGCCGCAGGAGCGGCCGCCGGCCGCGCCGTTCGTGCGCCGCCGCAGCTTCGCCGGGGCCATTTCCTTCCGCGACGTCACCTTCACCTATCCCGGCCGCGAGATCCCGGTGCTGCGCGGCTTCAGCCTGGAAATCCGGCCGGGCGAGCGGGTCGCCCTCGTCGGGCCGGTGGGCTCGGGCAAGACCACGGTGAACCGCCTGGTGCTCGGGCTTTACGAGCCGCAGGAGGGCGCGGTGCTGGTGGACGGCACCGACGTGCGCCAGCTCGACCCGGCCGATCTGCGCGCCGCCATCGGCTACGTGCCGCAGGACATCGTCCTCTTCCGCGGCACGCTGCGAGACAACATCGCCCTCGCCGCTCCCGAGGTGGACGACGCCGTGGTGCAGTGGGCGGCGGCGGTGGCCGGCGTGCACGACTTCGCCGCGGCCGGGGCGCAGGGCTACAACATGCCGGTCGCGGAGCGCGGCGAGACCCTCTCGGGCGGCCAGCGCCAGGCGGTGGCCATCGCCCGGGCGCTGCTGCGCCGCCCGCGCATCCTGCTGTTCGACGAGCCGACGAGCTTCATGGACACGGTCGCCGAGGAGCGCTTCAAGCAGCGCATCCGCCCCTTCCTCGAGGGACGCACCCTCGTGCTGGTGACCCACCGCGCCTCGGTGCTGGATCTGGTGCAGCGCATCGTCGTGGTGCGCGAGGGACGGGTGGTGCTGGACGGGCCGCGCGACGAGGTGCTGCGGCGGCTCTCCGCCGGCGGTCAGGCCGCGGGAGGCGGGGCATGATCCGGCGCCTGCTGCGGCGCGGACGCGATCCGCGCTGGCCCGACTGGGCGGTGGTGGACCCGGACGATCTCCGGGTGGCGCGCGCCGCCCACGTGCTGCTCCTCGCCATCCTCGCCTTCTTCGTGGCCTTCCTCTCCTGGGCCGCACTCGCCGACATCGAGGAGGTGGTGCGCGGGCAGGGACGGGTGGTGCCCTCGCGCCAGGTGCAGGTGGTGCAGCATCTCGAAGGCGGCATCGTCGCCGAGATCCTCGTGCGCGAGGGCGAGATCGTCGAGCCGGGCCAGGTGCTCGTGCGCATCGACGATCCCCAGGCAGCGAGCGACTACCGGGAAAAGCGCGCCCGCTGGCTCGCGGTGGTCGCGGCCATCGCCCGGCTGAAGGCCGAGATCGAGGGCGGCGGGCCCGTCTTCCCGCCCGAGGTGGTGCGCGAGGCGCCGGCCATCGTCGAGAGCGAGGAGGCGCTGTTCCGCTCGCGCAGGGAAGAGCTGGAAAGCCAGCTCGCCATCCTCCGCCTGCAGGTGGAACAGCGGCGCACCGAGCTGGAGGCGCTCAGGCGGCGCATCGAGCTCGAGAAGAAGTCGCGCGCGCTCCTCGCCGAAGAGCTGGCGATGAACGAGCGGCTCGCGCGCGAGCGGGTGGTGGCGAAGGCGGACGTGCTGCGCCTGCGCCGCCAGCTCAACGACATCGACACCGAGATCGCCCGGCTGGAGCTCGACCTGCCGCGGGCCGAGAGCGCCCTGCGCGAGGCGGAGCAGCGGGTGGAGAGCGCGCTCTCCGAATTCCGCGCCAAGGCGCTGCGCGAGCTCGCGGCGCTCGAGAGCGAGCGGGCCGGGCTCGAGCCGCTGGTGGCGGCGGGCGAGCAGCGGGTGCGGCGCACCGAGATCCGCTCGCCGGTGCGCGGCATCGTCAAGAAGATCCACGTCAACACCATCGGCGGCGTGGTGCGGCCCGCCCAGGAGCTGATCGAGATCGTGCCGCTGGACGACACGCTGCTGGTGGAAGCGCGGCTGCGCCCGCAGGACATCGCCTTCGTCCATCCCGGCCAGCACGCCCGCGTGCGCATCACCGCCTACGACTACGCCGTCTACGGCGCCCTCGACGGCACGGTGGAATACATCTCCGCCGACACGGTGACCAACGAGAAGGGCGAGAGTTTCTACGTGGTCCGGGTGCGCACCAAGAAGAACCACCTCGGGTCGGACGACGATCCGCTCGAGATCATGCCGGGCATGACGGCGGAAGTCGACATCACGACCGGCGAGCGCACGGTTCTGGCCTATCTGCTCGAGCCCATGGTGCAGGTGAAGGAGCGGGCCTTCCGCGAGCGCTGAGGCGCCGGGGAAGCCGGGGCGGACGCAGGCCCGGGCGGACCCCCGCGGAGGACGGGGCGGTGTCGCATCCGGGCCGGTGCCGCGGAGTCGTTCGTGGCGGAGCGCTCCGGCGGGGGCGGGAAGAGCGGGGCCAGGCGGGGCGCATGCGCACCTCCCGGCGCCCTTGCGCCGGATGCCCCCGCGGGCACGAAGCCGCAGGCCTCGGTGGCGGAGCCCTGCGGGCGTCGGAAGGCCTTGCGCCGCAGGCGGATGCGTCCTATGTCCGGCGCGCCGGCCGCCCCGCGGGGCGGCGTGGTGTTTTCGCGCGCGGTTTTCGGGGTGTGCGGTCGAGCGAGGAGGTCGAGCCATTATCGAGATCCAGGTCCGCGACAACAACATCGACCAGGCGCTGCGGGCGCTGAAGAAGAAGCTGCAGCGCGAGGGCATCTACCGCGAGATGCGCCGCCGGCGCTTCTACGAGAAGCCCACCGAGCGGCGCCGGCGCGAGCGCGCCGAGGCCATCCGCCGCTGGCGCAAGCTGCTCAAGAAGAAGATGGAGCGCGACGAGCTCTGACGGCTCGCGCATCCGCTTCCGACGGACCGAGGGGTCGCCGCAGCGGCCCCTTCGCGTCTTAGGTGCCGGCCCGTCTCACACGGCGATGGAAAAGCCGCCGTCCACCACGAAGGCGGCACCGGTGATGTACTCGGAAGCGGGACCGGCCAGCAGCACCGCCACGCCGGCGAGCTCCTCGGGACGGCCCCAGCGGCCGACGGGCGTGCGCGAGCGGACCTTCTCGTCCAGCCCCGGCACGTCCGCCCGCGCCCGCTGCGTGAGTTCGGTGTCGAACCAGCCGGGCAGGATGGCGTTGACCCGGATGCCGTCCTGCGCCCAGGCGGTGGCGTAGGCGCGGGCGAGCTGCACGAGGCCGCCCTTGGCGGCGGCGTAGGCGGCGCTGAAGGGTGCGCCCATGAGGCTCAGGATCGAGCCGATGACGATCACCCGCCCGCGACCGCTCGCCTTCAGATGCGGATAGGCCGCGCGGCACTGCCGGTGGATGCTCACGAGATCGAGATCGAGCACCCACTGGAACTCCTCGTCGGTGTACCCCTCGGGCCGCTTCCTGATGTTGCCGCCGGCGTTGCACAGCAGGATGTCGAGGCGGCCGAAGCGCTTCACCGTCTCCTCCACCATGCGCTCGGCGCTGCCCGGCTCCAGCACGTCCAGCTCCAGCACCAGCGGGTGCTTGCCGGCGGCGCGCAGCCGCTCGGCCGCCTGCCGGTTCTTCTCCGGATCGCGGCCGACGATGGCGATCTCGGCCCCGTGCGTGGCCAGCCCCTCGGCCATGGCCAGCCCGAGACCGCCGTTGCCGCCGGTGACGATGGCGACCCGGCCGCCGAGATCGAACAGTCCGCTCACGCCCATCCCTGTCTCCTCCCCCTCACGGACACGCTGCAATGGACGCCGTTTCGCACGCTGTTCCAGTGGTTTGCGCCCGGCGGTCGAAGCGGCGCCTTCAGTCTTCGGCGAGCAGCGACAGCCCCAGCCGCGCCCGGCGCCGAAGCCACAGGCTCGGCCGGTAGCGCGGATCGCCGGTGAGCCGCTGCAGCCCTTCCAGGATCTCCAGCACCACCTGCGGGCCGAGCCCGTCGCCCCAGGCGAGCGGCCCCTTGGGGTAGTTGAGACCGAGCACCACCGCCCGGTCGATGTCGGCGGGCCTCGCGATGCGGAGCTGGGCGATCTCGCAGGCGATATTCACGATGGTCGCCACCACCCGCTGGCAGACGAAACCGGGGCTGTCGCGCACCACGCTCGCCGGCACGCCGTCGGCGGCGAACAGCCCGTGGGCAAGATCGCGCCAGTGCGGATCGGTGGCGGGGCAGGTCATCAGCGTGCGGTGGGAGTCGAGCCCGAAGAGGGGATCGATGCCCACCGCACGCTCGGGATCGACGTCGAGGGCGAGGGCCTCGTGGGTGAGGTCGCGGCCCACCGGGGCCAGCAGCACGAGGGCGTCGCGCGGCGGGCGCACGTCGCGCACCACCCGCGCGCCGAGCCCCGCGACGAGGCGCTCGAGGCGCGGGCGATACGGACCCGGCGCCACCCACACCCGCTCGGCGCGCACATCGGGTACGGGCGGACGCGGCGGCCGCTCCATCTCGCCGTCGCGGTAGCGGTAGAAGCCCTCGCCCACCTTGCGCCCGAGCAGGCCCGCCTCCAGCCGGCGCCTGGTGAGGGGCGAGGGTCGGAAGCGCGGCTCCT
>BEIP01000076.1 GCA_002898955.1 bacterium HR39
GACATCCCCGCTCGACGGCCCGGCGCATGAGCGTCCAGTACATGAAGTCGTGGGCGTCGAGGGCGCGGGAGGTCCCGGTGCCGCCCGCATAATACGGCAGGCAGGTGTCGCGGTGCCACAGCGTCAGCACGCCGGCGATGGGCCGGCCTTCGTGCAGCACCAGCAGGACGTCGCACCGCTCCCCGAAGTGGCGCAGCAGGGCCTCGAACCAGCGGCGGGGGAAGGCGGGCGTGCCGAGGCGGTGGACGTTGGCGGCGTGCAGCGGCCGGAAGTCCCGGGCATCGCGCTTGAAGACGGCCTCGAGGCCGGCTTCCAGCGCCCGGCGGACTCCCCGTCGGCGCGAGCGGCGCATCCACCGCATCAGCGCATCGGGATCCTCGGGAAGCTCCCGGACGAAGCCGCAGTAGAGGTCGGGGCCCGGGACCCAGCCCGGGCGCGCCGGCGGCGGCGCCCGAAGTTCGAGCACCGCGTCGAGATCGCGCGCGAGCGCCTCGGCGGCATCCAGCAGCGCGTCCGCACTCTCCGCGTCGGCCGCCAGCACGCCGCCCGCGGTGCCGAAGCCCACCGAGACCAGCCGTCGGCCGAACGGGCGTCCGAGACCCCGGCCGGGGAACAGGACCAGCGGCAGGATGCCGGTGATGCGGCCCGCGCGCTCGGCCGCGAGGCGGTGGACGGGGTGGCCGAAGGCGTCGGCCACGGCGGCGAGCCAGCCGGGGTCGTGGAACGGCGTGGCGTCGGGACGGGTCTCGACGAAGGCCCGCCACAGCGGCTCCTCGCCGGTCGGCAGCTCGCGCACCGTGACGGCCGCCCCGGACGCCGCACGTGCCGCGGACTGCGTGCGCGCGTCACGGGTCACGGGACGGCAGCCTCCAGTTCGGGCAGCACCTCGCGGATCGCCCGCCACGGCCCGTGCCGGCGCAGCAGCCGTGGCAGCAGCCGGTGCAGGCGGTGGATCCCGGCGTAGTGGCGCAGGCGCACCCGCAGCGGCAGCTGCGGCAGCCGCGGCTGGCCGGGATCGAGCTCCCAGGGATGCAGGTAGAGCACCAGCGGACGGTCCACGTGCGGGCGGTGGAGCCGGAGGGCGGTCCGCATCCATGCGGCCGGAAGGAGCCTTGCCCACGCACCACCGGCGAACGGCAGCCCGCCCAGGGTGGGCAGGGGGATCTCCAGCAGGCCGCCGCGGCGGTGCACGTGGCGCGGCTGCCCGCCGCCACGACCGCGCAGCAGTACCGGGTGGTGGCTGGAGCTGTAGCGGTGGCCCGTCCCGGCGAGCACCTCCGCCGCCCAGGCGGTCCCGGGGCCGAGGGAGAAGTTGGGGGCGCGATAGCCGACGACCGGCGTACCGGCGACATCCTCCAGGACCGCCTTCGCCCGGGCGACGTCGCGGCGGAAGCTCGCCGGCGTCTCCGCCCACAGCGGCCGGTGGGCGTGGCCGTGGCTGGCGATCTCGTGACCGGCTTCGGCGATGGCGCGCACGAGGCGCGGACGACGCCGGGCCACCTCGCCGAGCACGAAGAAGGTGGCCCGCGCGCCGACTTCGGCGAAGAGGGCGAGCAGCTCCTCCGTGACCCGCTCCAGCCGGTCCGGCAGGGATCCGCGCATGTCCTCCGGCAGCCACGGCGCGAGGGCCAGCGCGTGGTACCAGGCCTCGTAGTCCACGGTGAGCAGGCGGGGACCGTCGGCGCTCACGCGTCGTCCCTCCGGCCGAACACCCGCTCCAGCAGGCGACGTTTCTCGCCCCTGGCGAGCTGGGCCACCAGTTCGGCGAGGCGGCGGGCCGTCTCCGCGTCCACCCGCAGCCGCTCCACCTCGAGGCGGTGCAGCTCCTCGCGCAGCCGCTCCGCCTCGGCGCGCACCTCGTCGTGGCGGTGGCGCTCGCGCAGCACCTCGTCGTAGACGCTCTCGGGCTTGCGCTGCAGGCGCTCCACCTCGCGCCGCCAGAGGGCGGGATCGTCGCCGGCGGGTGGCGGGAACGCCGCCTCGGCGAGACCCGGCGCGAGGGGCGTGCCGGTCGGCGGCGGGATCGGCCCCGCCGTCTCGCGCACCGGACCGCCCTCGGGAAAGCCGCTCCCCGGCTCGGCCGCGAGCTCGGCCGCCACGGTGCGCACGTCCGCGGCGGTGAGCCGGTGCTTGCCCTCGAGGGCGCCGTAGAGCAGCAGGCGCGAGCAGAGCAGGTTGATGCGCCGGGGGATGCCGCCCGAGACCCGCGCGATCTCGCGGAAGGCCTCCGGATCGAAGGCGGGATCGCCCGTCCAGCCGGCCCGGCGCAGGCGATGCTCCACATAGGCCTGCACCTCCTCCGGCTCGAGCGGCTCGAGGTGCACGCTCGCCACCACCCGCTGGCGCAGCTGCTCGAGCGCGGGACGTTCCAGGGTCTCCAGGAACTGCGGCTGTCCCACCAGCACGATCTGCAGGAGCGGACGGCCGGCGTGTTCGAGATTGGACAGCAGGCGCAGCTGCTCGAGCGCCTCCACGGGCAGGTTCTGCACCTCGTCCACCACCAGCAGCACGCGGCGGCCCTCCTCGCGCCGGCGCCGCAGCTCGTCCTCGATGGCGGCGAGCAGCGCTCCGGCCTCCTGGGAGGCCGGCTGCAGGCCGAGGGCGCGGGCCACGAGGAACAGCAGATCGCGCGGCCCGAGATGGGCGGCGTTGAGGCGCACGATGGACAGGCGGGGATCGGCCAGCTGGCGCTCCAGCCACGCTACCAGCGTGGTCTTGCCGGTCCCCACCTCGCCGGTGACGACGACGAAGCCCTCGCCCTGCTGCAGCCCGTAGGTCAGGTAGGAAATGGCGCGCCGGTGCGCCCGGGCGCCGAAGAAGAAGTCCGGATCGGGAGAGAGCTGGAAGGGGCGCGTGGTGAGGCCGTAGTATTCGGTGTACATCGCCCCTAGAACCTGCGCTCGATCCGTGCGAAGATCACGTTGGCGACCATGTCGTCGGCGCGGCGCCGGGCCGAGCGCTGGACCCGTTCCAGGCCCAGCGACAGGCGGGTGTGGCGGGAGAGGCGATGGATCCAGCCGGCGGAGACGGAGAGGTCGTCGATGCGACCGCCGCCGTCGAAGCCGATGTGCTCGAGTGCCACCACCAGCTCCACGTCGGACAGGCGCGAGAGCCTGCGCACCCAGGCGAGTTCGGCGCCGAGGCGGTCCTGGTCGGCCTCGGCCTGGTCCTCGAACCCGCGGCGTTCGGCGAAGAGCAGCAGGCGCACCCGCTGGCGGCGGTCGGCGTGGTCGAGCCGCAGCTCGCCGCGGCGGCTCTGGAAGCTCGCGTCCGTTCCCACCACCGTCGGCAGGGTCGGGACCGGCACGAGCTGCACCACTTCGGGCGGCGCGGCCGAGTCGAGCGGTACGGTGGGCACGCTCTCGCGGGCCAGCAGGACGCGGTTCGCGACCCGCTCCCGCCAGGCGGCCTCCAGCGTCGTCTTCGGACCGAGCCGCGCGCGCACCGCCACGCGCACGTCGGGATCCCCCGCCCGCAGCGCCGCGTCGGCCTCGAGGGCGAGTCGCGGTGCCAGGGGCGCGCGCAGCCCCGCCCGCAGGGCGGGTCCTCCGGCGAAGCGGTCGGCGCGGGTGTCGTCGCGCCGCTCGGCGTAGCCGGCGCCCACCAGCACCACGTAGCCGGGGGCGATCTCCAGGGCTAGGGCGAGGTCGGCGAGGGCGGTCTCGCGACGGCGGGCCGGCTCGGTGCGGGTGGGATCGAGGTCGCTGCGCTCGGCCAGCGCCGTGACGTTCCAGCGCATGCGGCCGCCACCGGCATCCTCCAGCGCGAGGCGCAGGCCGCGCACCGTGGCGTCCGCCACCGAGGCGTCCCCGTAGGACACGCGGCTCGCCCGGGCCGCGAGCTCGAGGGCGACGGCGCGGCGGATGCGGGTGCGCAGTGTCGGGCCGACGGTGACGACCCCGCGGGAGGTGCGGTTCTCGGCGAGGGTGAAATCCGGTGCGGCGAGCGGTGCGCCGGCATCGAGGGTCTCCTCGCCCAGGTCCGCCTGCGCCTCGAGGAACAGCAGCCGGCGGACGAGCTCGAAGGAGAGCGCGCCCTGCACCCGTTCGCGGAATTCGGAAAGCCGCCCGTCGGCCCAAGCTGCCACCTCCTCCACCGCCGCGTCCACGGCGAGGCGCAGCCGTGAACCCAGCCCGCGCAGCAGCACGCCGGCGGCGGTGCGCAGCACGGTACCGGCCTGCTCGCGCCCTTCCGGCGCGGCGCGGACGTTGTCGGTGAAGGCCGCACCCGCCTCGATGCGCGGCTCCACGAGGATGCGGGCGGACGCCGTCGCGAGGGGGGCCGTGGCGAGCGCCGCCGTCAGCAGCAGGGCGGCGGGACGTCCGCCCTGCAGGGAGCGGGGAACCCGCGGTCCGTAGTCGTAGCGGCGGCCGACGGCGCTCGCCCGGTTCAGCACCAGCCGCACGCGGGTCTGACGCAGCAGCGGCGCCAGCGCCCGCTCCACCTCGGCACGCGGCGTCGTGCCGGCCTCCACCACGAAGAGCACCCGCCCGGCGTGGGCGGCGAGCGCCACCGCTTCGGGCGAGGCGAGCACCGGCGGCGTGTCCACCAGCACCACCGTGCGGGGATCCGAGACCAGCGCCCCGAAGAGCCGCCCGGTGCGCTCGCCGGAGAGCCGTCCGGCGAGATCCGCGCTCCCGCGGCCGGCCGGGACGAGGAGCAGACGGCCGACGTCGACCGCCAGGAAGGCGCGCGCGGCATCGAGCCGGCCGGCCAGCAGCTCGGCCAGCCCCTCGCGGTCCCCGGCGCCCAGCAGCCGGCTGGCATCGCGCCGCTTCGCGTCGGCATCCACGAGGATCACCCGCAGGTCCGGGTCGGCGGCGAGCAGCAGGGCGAGGTCGAGGGCGGTCCACGTCTTGCCTTCGCCCGGACGGGCACTCGTGACCACCACGATGCGCGCGCGCGGATCGGGGTCGCTCCGGACGTCCGCCAACAGGGCCGAGGCCAGCATCCGCAGCTCGGCGAGGGCGGCACCCTCGCCGCCGGCCGCGACGATCCCCGCTTCGCGAAGCCGGATCCGGTCCAGGCGCAGCGGCTCCCGCAACCCGCCCTCGGGCACGGGACCCGGCCCGGCCGGATCGGGACGCGGCATGCCGAGGCGCTCGGCCGCCCGTTCGATGGTGGTGGGACGGCGGTCCAGGGGGCGCGGGCGGCTCATGTGGCGGTCTCCGCGGCGAGGGCGGCGTGGACCGCCGTGCGCAGCCAGGCGCCTGCACCCCGCTTCTCGGCCAGCCACACGCCGGCGGTTCCGGCGGCGAGCAGCAGCAGCCCGAGGGCGGTCACCAGGGCCGCGAGCCGCTGACGGCGGCGTGCGTGCCGGTCGGGAACGAAGGGGATCACCGCCAGCACCGGCAGACCGAAGGTGCGCTCGAGCGCCCGGGCCGTCTCGAAGGGCTGTTCGAGAGCGGCACGCGCGAACACGTAGCCGGCTCCCGCGGCCAGCGATCCCAGCAGCACGCCGGCCAGCAGCAGGGTGCGGGGCGGGGCGACCGGCAGCACCGGTTCGGAGGGCGGGTCGACGATGCGCAGCCGCACCGGCTCGTCGCCGTCCTGCAGGGCGTCGGCGATGCGCGCGGCCTCGCGGCGGGCCACCAGCTCCTCGTAGTTGCGGCGGATCACCTCGTAGTCGCGGGTGAGGCGCTTGAGCTCGGCCTCCACTTCCGGAGCGATGCGCGCGCGGGCGAGCAGCTCCCGCTCGTCGCGTTCCGCCTGCTCGAGCCGGGTGGCGATGCTGGCGATCTCGGCGTCGAGGGCGGCGAGCTGGGCGGCGAGCTGGTCGTGGAGGGGGTTGGGCAGACCGGCCGGACGGCCGTCGCCCTCGGCGGCGAGGCGCGCGCGCAGCTCCTCGATGGCCCGCCGCGTCGCCGCCACGTCGGGATGGGCCTCGGTGTAGCGCTGGCGAAGCTCCGCAAGACGCGCCTCCAGCCGGGCGAGTTCCGCCGCCGGGCCGCTCTGCGGCAGGGCGCCGTAGGCCGGGAAGGCGGAGAGCGGCAGATAGCGGGGCGTGGCGGCGAGCCGCCGCGCGAGTTCGGCGCGCCGGGCGCGGGCCGCCTCCAGTTCCGCCCGCAGGCCCGCCACCCGCGCGCGGGCCTGGTCGAGCTGGAAGAAGTAGCCCTGCTCGCCGGCCAGCACGTCGACGTGGCGCTTGCGGAACTCGGCGAGGCGCCGTTCCGCCTCGTCGAGGGCCTTCGCCTGGGCGGCGATCTGGCGCTCGATGAAGCCGCGCGCCCGCTCGAGGTCGGCGCGGTCGGTGCGGGCGTTGGTCTCGACGAAGACCTGCACCAGCGCCGCCACCAGCGCATGCGCCAGCTGCGGATCGCGCGCGCGCCAGCTCACGGTGAACAATCCTGCCACTTCGCGGTCGGCCTCCACCCGGATCTCGCGGGCGAGTTGCCGCACCGTCTCGGCCAGCGCGCGCGGATCCGCCTCCTCCGCCACGAGGCCGGCCCGGCGCGCCACCTCCTCGGGATTGGGGCGGCTGGTGAGCGCGCGGCGCATGGCCTCCACCCGCCGCTCGGCCTCCACCTCGACGGTGAGGCCCCTGAGCAGCGGCTGGAGGACGGTCTCGGGATCGACGAAGATGCGCGCGCGGCTTTCGTAGGAATCCGGCCACAGCAGCACCGCCGCCCAGCCCGCGAGCGCCACGAGCCAGGCCACCGCCAGCGCGGCGAGGTGCCGGCGGCGCAGCTGGCGGACGTAGAAGAGGAGGCGCTCGAGGGTCTCGTCCAGCATG
>BEIP01000077.1 GCA_002898955.1 bacterium HR39
GCGTGGACGCGTCGCGCTGGTCACCGGCTCGACCAGCGGCATCGGGCTCGCCATCGCCCGGGCGCTGGCCCGCGAGGGCGCCGACGTGGCCCTCAACGGCTTCGGCGAGCCGGAGCGGATCGCCGCCCTGGTGGAGGAGATGCGGGCACGCGGAGTGCGGGCGGAGCACTTCGCGGCCGATCTCGCCGACCCCGCGCAGATCGCGCGCATGATGGAACGGATCGGGGAGCGGCTGGGGCCGGTGGAGATCCTCGTCAACAACGCCGGCATCCAGCACGTGGCGCCGGTCGAGTCCTTCCCGCCCGAGAAGTGGGATGCGATCCTCGCGGTGAACCTCTCGGCCGCCTTCCACACCATCCGCCTCGCGCTGCCGGCGATGCGCGAGCGCGGCTTCGGGCGCATCGTCAACATCGCGAGCGCCCACGGTCTGGTGGCCTCGGTGCACAAGGCGGCCTACGTGGCGAGCAAGCACGGCCTCGTCGGGCTCACCAAGGTGGTGGCGCTGGAGACGGCCGGATCCGACATCACCTGCAACGCCATCTGCCCGGGCTGGGTGCGCACGCCGCTCGTGGAGGCCCAGATCGAGGCGCGGGCGAAGGCGGAGGACGTGGACGTCGAGGAGGCGGCGCGCCGGCTGCTGCTCGAGAAGCAGCCCTCGGGGCGCTTCGTCGAGCCGGAGCAGATCGCGGCGCTGTGCGTCTTCCTCTGCTCCCCGGCCGCGCGCGAGATCCGCGGGGCGGCGCTGCCGATCGACGGTGGCTGGACGGCCCAGTAGCGGGATGCCTGCGCGGGACCGCGGTCCGCGCTTGGAGCGGGGCCGGGGCGGCCTAGAATCCCGTTCGGAGGGCAGCGGGAGCGCCGGTCCATGCGCTGGTGCCGCGGACCGTGGGACGTGGAGCCGCTCCGGCTGGAGCGGATGGGCTGGCGTGAGCTCGTCGTCGCCTTCTTCACCTGGTACAGCATCCAGGTCTACCTGCTCCTCGCCGTCCTCGGCCTCGCCCTCGCCTTCCTGTGGACGGAGAATCCGGCCCGCACGCTGCCGGTGGCGCTGCTCGTGGTCGTGCTGTACCCCTTCGTGGAATACGCCATCCACCGCTTCGTGCTGCACGGGCCGCTCTACCGCCTGCCGGCGCTAGCCAGGGTGTGGAAGCGCATCCACTACGACCACCACCGCGATCCCAACGACCTCAAGGTGCTCTTCGGTGCCCTCTACACGGTGCTGCCCACCATCGCGGTGATCACCCTGCCCCTGGGGTGGGCGGTGGACGGACCGGCGGGCGCGGCCATGGCCTTCGCCACCGGCTGCCTCGTCTTCACCTTCTACGAGTTCTGCCACTGCGTGCAGCACCTGCCGGTGAAGCCGAAGAACCGCTGGCTGCGCGCCATCAAGCGGCGCCATCTCGCCCACCACTTCCACAACGAGCAGGGCAACTTCGGCATCACCGGCAATCTCGTCGACCGGCTGGTCGGGACCTTCTACGATCCGCCGGGTACCTGGCCACGCAGTCCCACGGCCCGCAATCTCGGCTACGCCGGCGAGGAGCGACGCCGCTATCCGTGGGTGGCGCGGCTGTCGGGCGAGAGGCCCGAGGATCCGCCGGCCGCGGGGGAAGGCCGGGCGTGAGCCGCGTCGTCGTCCGTCCCGTCGAAGGGCGCCGGGAGCTGCGCCTGTTCTTCGAGCTGCCGGCGCGGCTGCACCGGGACGATCCCGCCTTCGTGCCGCCGCTGGTGCCCGAGCGGCTTCTGCACGTGGACCCGCGCCGCAATCCCTTCTTCCGCCACATCGACATCACTTGGTATCTGGCCTTCCGCGACGGCGAGCCGGTGGGGCGGGTGAGCGCCCAGGTGGACCGCAAGCACCTCGCCCGCCACGCCGACGGGGCCGGCTTCTTCGGCTTTCTCGATGCCGTCGACGATCCGGAGGTCTTCGCCGCGCTGATGGAGACGGTGGAAGAGGACCTGCGTCGGCGCGGGATGGCGCGGGTGCGCGGTCCCTTCGACCCCTCCATCAACGACACCTGCGGCCTTCTCGTGGAGGGCTTCGAACACCCGCCGGCCGTGATGATGGGCCACGCCCGGCCCTGGTACCGGATCCGTCTCGAAGCCCTCGGCTACCGCAGGGAGAAGGACCTGATCGCCTACCGGCACTCCGTCCAGCAGGACTGGCCGCCGGCCGCCCGCCGCATGCTGGAACGCATCCGCCGCATCTCCGGCCTCTCCTTCCGCCCGCTCGAGATGCGGCGCTATCGCGAGGAGATCCGGCTTCTGGTGGACATCTTCAACGACGCCTGGGCGGAGAACTGGGGCTTCGTGCCCTTCGATGCCGAGGAAGCCGAACACCTCGCCACCATGATCCGGCCGCTGGTCACGGCCCGCAGCTTCTGCATCGGCGAGGTGGACGGCGAGCCGGCCGCCATGGCGGTGGGCCTGCCCGACTTCAACGAGATGATCCGCGATCTCGGCGGGCGGCTGCTGCCGCTGGGATGGGCGAAGCTCGCCGGGCGCCTCCTCTTCGGCCGGCCCCGCCGCGGACGCATGCCGCTCATGGGCGTGCGCCGCAGCTTCCACGGCACTCCGAAGGGCGCGGCGCTGGCGCTGGGCGTGGTGGAGCGGGTCTGGGAGTACCACCGCGGCCGCGGCATGCGCTGGGCCGAACTCTCCTGGGTGCTGGAGGACAACCGTCCCATGCGCCAGATGATCGAAATCCTCGGGGGCGTGCCCTACAAGCGCTACCGCATCTACGGAAGGGAGCTGGCATGAGCGGGCCGGTCCCGGCTCTGGTGCTGGCCGGAAGCCGCCGCGGCGAGGCCGACGCCGTGGCGCGGGCCGCCGGTGTGCCCCACAGGGCCCTCGCCCCGGTGGGCGGGCGGGCCATGCTCGCCCGCGTGCTGGACGCGCTCGCGGCCGAGCCGCGCATCGACGGCGTGCTGGTGAGCACCGACCGGCCGGACCTGCTCGCCGCCCATCCCGACATCGCCCCCCTCCTCGAAGGCGGCCGCGTGCGGCTGCTCGAAAGCCGCGAGAGCCTCTCCGCCTCGGTGCTGGATGCGCTGGAGCGCACCGGCCTGCCGCTGCTCGTCACCACCGCCGACCATGCACTCCTCGATTCCCGCACCCTCGCGCGCTTCCTCGACGGTGCGGAGCGGGCGGACGGCGATCTCGCCTTCGCCGTGGTGCCGCGCTCGCTGTTCCTGCGCCGCTTTCCGGGAAGCCGGCGCACCTGGTGGCGCTTCCGCGAGGACGGCTATTCCGGCGCCAACCTCTTCCTGCTGCGCGGAGCGGCGGCGCGGCGCATGGTGGAGCGCTGGCGCAGAATCGAGCGCGAGCGCAAGCGGCCGTGGCGGATCGTCGTGGCCTTGGGCCCGCACCTGCTGCTCGCCTATCTGCTGCGCCGGCTCACCCTCGCGCGGGCGGTCGCCGCGCTCTCCCGCCGCCTCGGGGTGGAGATCCGGCCGGTGGTGCTGGATGTGCCCGAGGCCGCGGTGGATGTGGACCGGCCCGAGGACCTGCGCCTCGCCGAATCCGTCCTCGCCGCCCGGTCAGCGGCGCCGCAGGGAGCGGCCTGAGGCATGGAGATCGCCTTCCTCACCGACCTGCACCTGCCGCTTCCCGCCGGCGGCCCGGCGGCGCTGCTCCGCCTGCCGTGGACCTTCGGCCCGCGGGCGTTCGCGAACAAGCGCGCTTCCGGCCTGCTCTCCTGGGCGCTGCGGCGAAGCCGCCGCCACCGCCACGAGGTGCTGGATGCGGTGCTGGCCGACATCGCGCGCGATCCGCCCGATCTGATCCTCGTGGGCGGTGATCTGTGCAATCTCGCCCTGCCGGAGGAGTTCGAGGCCGCCCGCGAGCTGCTGGAGCGCCTCGACGGGATCGCGCCGGTGCGGCTCGTTCCCGGCAACCACGACGCCTACGTCCCCGGGGCGCTGGAGACTTACGGCCGTCTCTGGGCGCCGTGGACGGAGGGGCGGGTTGTGCGCGACGACTGGCCGTGGCTGTGCGATCTGCCGCAGTACGGCGTGGCGGTGATCGGCCTCTCCACCGCCGTTCCGCGTCCCTGGGGCGATGCCGGCGGCGAGATCGGCGAGGCCCAGCTCCGGCGGCTGGAGGAGGCGCTCGCGGCCTTCGCGGGAGAGCGCCTTCGCGTCGTGCTGCTCCACCATCCGCCCCACGAGCGCACGAGCGCGCACAAGCGGCTCGCCGACCGGCGCGCGCTGCTGGATCTTCTCGCCCGCCGCGGCGCCGAGCTCGTGCTCTGCGGCCACCTCCACCGGCTGGAGACGGACGGCCTGCCCGGCCCCGACGGGCCGGTCCCGCTCCTCCAGGGCCCCTCCGCCTCGCAGCTGGATGAACGGCGCCCCGGCGGCTATCTGCGGCTTCGCCTCGCGGCCGCGCCGCGCCGCCTCGTGGTGGAGCCGCGGCTGTTCCGCGACGGCGCGCTGCGCGCGGAAGGGCCGTTCACGCCGGGGCCGCCCGCCGCGGCGGCCGCCCGTACGGCGGAGGTGGCTGCACCTTGAGCGTCCTCGCCCGCTACGTGGTGCGCGAGACCCTCGCTCCCATGTGGGGGGCCGTGCTGGTCTCGCTGCTGGTGCTGCTGGCCGAGCGCACGCTGCGGCTGGTCGACATGGTGGTCGACTGGCGCGGCAGCCTGTCGCTGCTGGTGGAGATGCTGGGCTTCCTCGTGCCCCACTACATGGGCGTCGCGCTGCCCGCCGCCTTCTTCCTCGGCCTGTTCATCGCCACCGGCCGCCTCGCCCGCGACCGCGAGCTGGACGCCATGCAGGCCGGCGGGGTGAGCCTGTGGACCTACGCGCGTCCGCTGGTGTGGACCGGGGTGGTGCTGGCGCTCGTGCACCTGCTGCTGGTGGGCTGGCTGCAGCCCTACGGCCGCTATGGCTACCGCGCCGCCACCTACACGCTGACCAACGTCTCCTTCCAGGTGCTGCTGGAGCCGCAGGTGTTCACCACCCTGGAGCGGACCACCTGGTACGTGGCGACCCTGGACGACGCCCGCGAGCGCTTCACCGGCCTCTTCCTCCACAGCGAGAGCGAGAACGGCGATTCGCTGGTGATCACGGCGAAGCGCGGACGGATCGTGGTCGAGGGCCTGACGCAGCCCACCCTGCTCGAGCTGGAGGACGGCGTCCAGCAGATCCTGCCCGCCGCCCGCACCCTGCGCCGCGGCGAGGACGTGCCGGCGGCGCTCACCCTCCGCTTCCGCCACTTCACGAGCGACCTGCGCGGCGAGCGGCCCCTCGCCTTCCGCCCGCGCGGGGCGGACGAGCGCGAGCTGACCCTGGACGAGCTCTACGCCCTGCGGAACGCGGGGCGCGGCGACATCGAGGTCCGCGAGGTGCGCGCAGAGCTGCTCGGGCGGCTCGTGCGCTCCCTCTCCATCCCCTTCCTGCCGCTGTTCGTGGCGCCCCTCGCCGTCGGCCGCATGCGCGGGCGCCGCTCCTACGGGTTCGTCGTCGGGCTGGTGCTGCTCGTGGGCTATCACCAGCTCCTCAAGACCCTGGAGAGCCTCGCCGACGACGGCGTGCTGGATCCCCTCGCGGCGCTGGTGCCGGCCTTCCTCGCCTTCGCCGTCGGCAGCACGTGGATGTTCGTGCGGCGGGTGCGGATGGTGCCGGACCCGGCCCGCGGCGCCGCGCTGGATCGGCTCTACGAGGCGCTGCGCCGGCGCCTGCTTGCCGGGGTGGGGGCCCGCACATGAGGCGCACACCCACCCTCGACCGCTGGCTGCGGCGCCACTTCCTCTCGCGCCTGCTGCTGGTGGGCATCACCTTCCTCGCCTTCGCGCTGCTGTTCGACCTCATGGACGCGAGCGACGACATCCTGCCCCGCTCGCACGAACCGCTGGCCGATCTCGGCCGCTACGTGCTGCTGCGCCTGCCCTCGCTGGTGGGCGAATTCTTCGGCTTCGCCGTCCTCTTCGGCTCGCTGTTCGCCGTGGTGGACCTCTACCGCCACAGCGAGCTCGTGGTGCTGTGGAACGCCGGGCTCTCCACCGCCGACATCACCCGCCGCCTGCTGCCGCTCGTGGCCGTTCTCTTCCTCGGCCTGCTCGCCGTGGAGGACCGGCTGGTGCCGCCCACCACCGCCACGCTGCGCGCCTGGCAGGTGGGACGGTTCTCCGACTCCTTCGAGACCCGCACCGGATCGCGCCTCTTCGCCGAGGTGGGCCGCGACGTGCTGGCGGTGGACGCGGCGGCGGCGCGGGGCGGCCGACTCGAGAAGGTGGAGCTGTTCCTGCGCGATTCCGACGGCCTGCTCACCGGCCAGATCCGCGCCGAACGGGCGGAGGTGCGCGGAGACGCGCTGCGCCTCTTCGCCGGCGTGCGTTACGGCACCGGCACCGGAGCGCCCGAGACGCTGCCGGTCTACGACCACCCCGGCACGGTGGACGTGGCCACCCTTTCCCTCATGGCGCGGCCCGCCGCCGAGCTGTCCTGGAGCGAGCTGCGCCGGGTGGTGGCGGCGCGCGGCTACGGCATGCGCCCGGTGCACGCGCACCGCACCTGGCTGCAGGCGCGCTTCGCCCAGCCGCTGGGGGAGAGCCTGCTGCTGCTCGTCCCCCTCGCCCTGCTGCGCAGCTACCGCCGCACCGGCATCACCACCCGCCTCTTCGTCGAGGCGGCGGCGCTGGGCTTCGCCTGGCAGCTCGGCAGCGGGCTGCTGCTGGCCCTCGCCGAGGGCGGCTTCCTGCATCCGGCCGTCGGCGCC
>BEIP01000078.1 GCA_002898955.1 bacterium HR39
GGCCGCGGCGAGACCATCGCCGATACCGCCCGCGTGCTCTCCCGCTACGTGCACGTCGTCACCATCCGCACCGACGCCCACGCCAAGCTGCTGGAGTTCGCCGAACACGCCTCGGTGCCGGTGATCAACGCGCTGACCGAACACAGCCACCCCTGCCAGATCGTCGCCGATCTGCAGACCTTCGAGGAGCACCGCGGTCCCGTCGGCGGGCGCGTCGTCGCCTGGGTGGGCGACTTCAACAACGTGGCCCGCTCCTGGGCCCACGCCGCGGGGCTGCTGCGCTTCGTGCTGCGGGTGGCCTGTCCGCCCGAGCTCGCGCCCGAGCCGGAGCTTTTGGCCTGGGTGCGGGAGAGGGGCGGCAGCCTGCGGGTCTACGCCGACCCGCGCGAGGCGGTGCGCGGGGCGGATGCGGTGGTGACCGACGTCTGGGTGTCGATGAACGACGCCGAGGGCGAGCGCAAGCGCCGGCTGCTGGAGCCCTACCGTGTGGATGCGGATCTCATGGCGCTGGCCGCGCCGGGGGCCATCTTCATGCACTGCCTGCCGGCACACCGCGGCGAGGAGGTCACGGCCGAGGTGATCGACGGCCCGCAGTCGGTGGTCTTCGACGAGGCGGAGAACCGCCTGCACGCCCAGAAGGCGATCCTCTGCTGGTGCCTCGGCGAACTGCCGGAATAGCCCATGAGCGCCACCGTGCTCCACGGCGAGGACCTGGTCCTCCCCTTCCTGCTGGAGCGCGCGAGCGTGCGCGGACGGCTGGTGCGCCTGTTCCGCACCGCCGACTACGTGCTGAGCGCCCACCGCTATCCCGAGGCCGTCTCGCGCCACCTCGCCGAGCTGCTGGTGCTCGGCGCCTCCTTCGTCGGCGCTCTCAAGTTCGAGGGCGTTTTCAGCCTCCAGGTGCGCGGCAACGGGCCGGTGCGCCTCATGGTGGTGGACGTGACCAACGACGGCGTCATGCGCGGCTACGCCTCCTTCGACCGCGCGCGGGTGGAGAAGCTGGCGAAGGCGAACGCCGCCACCCTCTTCGGCGGTGGCGTGCTGGTGCTCACCGTCGACCAGCGCGCGGTGGGCGGCGACCTCCAGCAGGGCATCGTGCGCCTCGATGGCGAGAGCCTGAGCGAGGCGCTGCTCACCTACTTCCGCCAGAGCGAACAGATCCCCACCGCCGTGCGCACGGCGAGCGGCCGCGCTCCCCTCGGCGGCCGCTGGCGCGCCGCCGGCATCCTGCTGCAGGCCATGCCCGGCGAGGGCGCGCGCGATCCGGCCGAGCGCGGGGAGCACTGGCGGCGGGTGGTGATGCTGCTCGACACCGTCACCGAAGAGGAGCTCCTCGACGAGCGCCTGGCGCCGCACGACCTGCTCTTCCGCCTGTTCCACGAGGAGGGCGTGCGGGTCTTCGACCCTTGGCGCATCGAGCCGGGCTGCTCGTGCAGCGAGGAGCGGGCGCGCGACATGCTGCTGCAGTTTCCCGTCGAGGAGATCGCGGGCATGCGCCGCGACGACGGCAGCATCGAGGTGACCTGCCAGTTCTGCAGCCGCAGCTACGTCTTCGACCGCGAAGCGGTGGAGCGCATCCTCGGCGAACGCCGCCGGCGCGAGGAGGTGCGCGGATGATCCGGCGCACGCTCTTTGCCCTCGCCATCGCCGCTCTCGCCGCCGCCTGCACCTCCGGCGTGCCGCCCGACCGGCCGCCGCGGGAGCCGCTGCCGGTGCTGCGCCTCGCGGTGGGCTCGGTGCAGATGGTGGACCGCAGCCGCACGCCACAGGGGGACTTCCTCGACCGCCGCCGCTCGCGCGAGCTCGCCGCGAAGGCCCGGGAGGTGCTGCAGCGGCAGGTGGTGGCGGCGGGCGGGCCCGGCTCGGCCGAGGTGGCGATCGAGCGGGCGCGGCTCGTGCGGGTGCCGGTGGAGAGGGAGAGCGGCATCACCTCCTATTTCCGCCGCGACGTGGTGGCGCGGCTTTCGGCCGAGCTCGCCGTGCGCCTGTCGATCCGCGACGAAACCGGCGCCGAACGGGCCTTCGCCGTGGTGGAGGTGGCCCGCGAGCGGCCGGTGCTGGAGGGCACGGCGGCGGTGGAGGTCGACCGGCTGGCCGGCGAGCTGGCCGAGGCCAGCGTCGACGCCCTGGTGCGTTCGCTGGTCGCGCGCGGCGAGAAGGACCTCGCCGCCTGGCTGGCGCTGGCGCCGTGGACTCCGCGGGAGCGGACCCCGTGAGCTACGTCTTCCACCGTCACCTGCACGAGCACTATCCGGTGGTGGCGGGCGGCGAGGGCTGCTGGCTGATCGACGCCGAGGGCCGCCGCTATCTCGATGCGAGCGGCGGGGCCGCCGTGTCCTGCCTCGGCCACAACCACCCGCAGGTGCAGGAGGCGATCATCCGCCAAGTGCGCGAGATCGCCTATGCCCACACCGCCTTCTTCACGAGCCGCGCCGCCGAGGAGCTGGCCGAACACCTCGTGACCCGCGCACCGGGCGACTTCGCGCGGGTCTACTTCGTCTCGGGCGGCTCCGAGGCGGTGGAGGCGGCACTCAAGATGGCGCGCCAGTACTTCGTCGAGATCGGCGAGCCGCAGCGCACCGTCTTCGTCGCCCGCCGCCAGTCCTACCACGGCACCACCGTCGGCGCGCTTTCGGTGGGCGGCAACTTCTGGCGCCGGCGCCCCTTCCAGCCGCTGCTGCGCCTCGAGGTGGAACACGTCTCGCCCTGCTACGCCTACCGCGGCCGCGAGCCGGGCGAGAGCGAGGAGGCCTACGGCCGGCGGCTCGTGCGCGAACTCGAAGAGACGCTGGAGCGCGTCGGGCCGGAGCGGGTGATCGCCTTCGTCGCCGAGCCGGTGGTGGGCGCCACCATGGGGGCGGTGCCGGCGGTGCCCGGCTATTTCCGGGGCATCCGCGAGCTGTGCGACCGCCACGGCATCCTGCTGATCCTCGACGAGGTGATGTGCGGCATGGGCCGCATCGGCACCCTCTACGCCTTCGAGCAGGAGGGTGTGGTGCCGGACCTCGGCACCATGGCCAAGGGGCTGGGCGGCGGTTACCAGCCCGTCGGCGCGGTGCTGGCACGCCGCAAGATCGTGGAGGCCATCGCGCGGGGAAGCGGCTTCTTCCAGCATGGCCACACCTACATGGGCCACCCCACGGCCTGTGCCGCGGCGCTCGCCGTGCAGCGGGTGATCGAGCGCGACGGCCTGCTCGCCCGGGTGCGGGAGATGGGGGAAGCGCTGCGCGAGCGGCTGGAAGCGCGCTTCGGCCAGCACCCGCACGTGGGTGATGTCCGTGGCCGCGGGCTGTTCCGCGGGCTGGAGCTGGTGGAGGACCGGGAGACGCAGCGCCCCTTCCCTCCGGCCACCCGCCTGCACGCCCGCATCCAGAAGCGGGCCATGGCCGAGGGGCTGATCTGCTACCCCATGGGCGGCACCATCGACGGCGAGCACGGCCACCACGTGCTGCTGGCCCCGCCCTTCGTCATCTCCGAGGACGAGCTCGACCTGCTGGTGGAACGCCTCGCCCGCGCCATCGACGGGGCGATCGCGGAGCTGAGGGGATGAGCGATCCCTTCGCCGCCCCCGCCGTCCTCATGGTGGCGCCCAACGGGGCCCGGCGCACGGGTGCCGATCACCCGCGCCTGCCGGTGACGCTGGAGGCCGTGCTGGCCGAGGCGGAGGCCGCGGCCGATGCCGGGGCGGTGGCGCTGCACGTTCACGTGCGCGACGAGTCGGGCCGCCACAGCCTCGATCCCGAGCTCAACCGCCGCTGGTACGAGGCGCTGCGCGGGCGGGTGGGACACCGCCTCGTGCTGCAGCTCACCACCGAGGCGGCCGGCATCCACGGGGCAGAGGCGCAGATGCGCGTGGTGGAGGAGGTGCGCCCCGAAGCCGTCTCGCTGGCGCTGCGCGAATTCGCCCCCGAGGGCGAGCCGTCCGCCGACGTCCGGCGGTTCCTCGAGCGGCTCGCCGCCCGCAGCGTCAGCCCCCAGTACATCCTCTACACGCCCGAGGAGGTCGCCCGCTTCCGGGAGCTCCGGGAAAATGGCGTGATCCCGCAGCGGCGTCCCTTCGTGCTGTTCGTGCTGGGCCGCCACACGGCACCGGGCGAGCCGGTGGATCCCGCCCAGGTGGACGCCTTCCTCGCCCGCCACGACCCCGCCTGCCCCTTCATGGTCTGCGCCTTCGAGCGGCGCGAGAGCGCGTGCCTCGTGCATGCGGCGGTGCACGGCGGGCATCTGCGGGTGGGCTTCGAGAACAGCCTCGTCCACGGCGACGGCCGCCCCGCAGCCTGCAACGCCGAGCGGATCGAGGACGTGCGCACCATCTTGCGCCGCATCGGCCGCCCCCTCGCGGACCTCGCCGCCGCCCGCGCCATCTTCGGCGAAGCGGCGCGGGTCTGAGGCGCGCAGGAAGGGAGAGCCGGCATGGTCCCCGTCTATTCGGCCAGACGCATCCTCGTGACGGGCGGGGCGGGATTTCTGGGCTCGCACCTGTGCGAGCGGCTCTTGGCGGCCGGGCACGAGGTGCTGTGCGTGGACAACTTCTACACCGGCCGGCGGGCCAACGTGGCGCACCTTTTGGACGATCCGCGCTTCGAACTGATGCGCCACGACATCACCTTCCCGCTGTATGTGGAGGTGGACCAGATCTACAATCTGGCCTGTCCCGCCTCGCCGGTGCACTACCAGTTCGACCCGGTCCAGACCACCAAGGTCTCGGTGCACGGCGCCATCAACATGCTGGGGCTCGCCAAGCGGCGGAAGGCCCGCATCCTCCAGGCCTCCACCAGCGAGGTCTACGGCGATCCCGAGGTGCACCCGCAGAGCGAGGACTACCGCGGCAACGTCAATCCCATCGGCCCGCGGGCGTGCTACGACGAGGGCAAGCGCTGCGCCGAGACGCTGTTCTTCGACTACCACCGCCAGCACGGGCTGGAGATCAAGGTGGCGCGGATCTTCAACACCTACGGTCCGCGCATGCACCCCAACGATGGGCGGGTGGTCTCCAACTTCGTGGTCCAGGCGCTGCTCGGCCGGCCGCTCACCGTCTACGGCGACGGCTCGCAGACGCGCAGCTTCTGCTACGTGGACGATCTGATCGAGGGGCTGGTGCGGCTGATGGAGAGCCCGTCTGATATCACCGGGCCGATCAACCTCGGCAATCCCCAGGAGTTCACCATCCTGGAACTCGCGGAGCTCGTACGCGAGCTCACCGGCTCGCGGTCGGAGATCGTCTTCCGGCCGCTGCCGCAGGACGATCCGGTGCGGCGCTGTCCGGACATCACCCGGGCGAGAACGCTGCTCGGCTGGGAGCCGAGGACGCCGCTTCGCGAGGGACTGGAGAGGACGATCGCGTGGTTCGACCGGCTGCTCGCCGGCCGGGAGGGCGAGAGACTGGCGAAGGAGGGCATGGCATCGTGAGCGCACTGATTGACCGTGAGCGGGATCTGGTGGTGGTGACGGGGGCCGGCGGCTTCATCGGCGGCCATCTGGTACGGTACCTGAAGGAGCAGGGCTTCTCCCGCATCCGGGCGGTGGACATCAAGCCACTTCATGCTTGGTACCAGCGCTTCCTTGATGTCGACAACGTGGTGGCGGACCTGCGCCTGCGCGAGCCCTGCTATGCGGTGACGGAAGGCGCGCGCTGGGTGTTCAACCTCGCGGCCGACATGGGCGGCATGGGGTTCATCGAGACCCACAAGGCCGACTGCATGATCTCGGTGCTGATCAACACCCACATGCTGCTTGCCTCGCGCGACAACGGCGTGGAGCGCTACTTCTATTCCTCCTCGGCCTGCGTCTATCCCGGCTACCGGCAAAGGGATCCGAACGTCACGGCCCTGAAGGAGGAAGACGCCTATCCGGCCGATGCCGAGGACGGCTACGGTTGGGAGAAGCTGTTTTCGGAGCGCATGTGCCGGCACTTCACGGAGGACTACGGGCTCACCACGCGCGTCGCGCGCTATCACAACGTCTACGGTCCCTACGGCACCTTCGACGGCGGGCGGGAGAAGGCGCCGGCCGCCATCTGCCGCAAGGTGGCGCAGGCTGTTTTGAGCGGGAAGCACGAGATCGAGATCTGGGGCGACGGCGAGCAGACCCGCAGCTTCATGTACATCGACGACTGCCTCTACGGCACGCTGCGGATCATGGAGTCCGACATCGCCTATCCCATCAACCTCGGCAGCTCGGAGCTCGTGTCCATCAACCGGCTCGTGGACATCGTCGAGGCGATCGCCGGGGTGAAGCTGAAGCGGCGCTACAGGCTGGATGCGCCGCAGGGCGTACGGGGACGCAATTCGGACAACACCCGCATCCGCGCGGAGCTGGGCTGGGAGCCGTCGATCCCGCTGCGGGAGGGTCTGGAGAAGACCTACCGCTGGATCTACGACGAGCTGGCCGCCGGCCGCACCGACAGCATCTTCACCCGCGACTTCGTGAAGGCGGCCTAAGCGTGGCTCGGCGCGGCACGGTTGTTTGGGTGGAGAGGGAAATGCTGCCCAGAGACACTTTGAACGAGCGACTTGAAAAATCGTCAGCATGTATCCGGCTGCGCTTAGGGCTATGCAGATGGGCGATATTCCGAGAATTGCGTTTCATATCCAAATCATTCTCGATGCGGTCGGGCCCGATGCACATGTTTGCGACCTCGGCGGAGGGATAGGGTTGTTCACGCCAAGATGCGCTGCGATGGGCCTGAAGGCGACGCTTGTAGATGATTTCGGGGA
>BEIP01000079.1 GCA_002898955.1 bacterium HR39
CCGGCCCCGCCCGCGGGCGGTGGCTCACCGATGCTGCTCGACGGCGCGCTGCCGGCCGGGCGCTGAGGACGGCCGCGGCGCATGCGCGATCTCCTCACCGCCCTCGCGCTCGTCCTCGTGATCGAGGGCGTGCTGTGGGCGCTGTTCCCCGATATGATGAAACGCGCGGCCGCCCTGGCGCTGACCCTGGACAGCCAGCGGCTGCGCACGGTCGGCCTCGTGACCGCCGTCGTCGGCGTGCTGCTGGTCTGGGTCGTGCGCCGGGCGGCGGGCGGGTCCTGAGCCGACCCGGTCCCAGCGGGAGGGCCACGCGCATGTCGTCCGTCCGCTCCCTCGTCCTCGCCCTCGCCGGGCTGATGCTGCTTTCGGCCGCCGTCCTCGCCGAGGGGCTGCTGCCCAGCTTCGCCGACATCGTCGAGAAGGTGGCGCCGGCGGTGGTCAACATCTCCAGTACCCGCGAGCTGCGCCCGCGCGAGCTTCCCCAGGCGCCGCCCGGGTCGCCCCTCGAGGAGTTCTTCCGCGAGTTCCTCGACCGCGACGGCGGGCCGCGGCGGACCTACTCGCTGGGTTCCGGCTTCATCGTCGACCCGCGCGGCTACGTGGTGACCAACAACCACGTCATCGAGGACGCCACCGAGATCGAGGTGGTGCTCCAGGACGAGAGCCGTTACCGGGCCACGGTGGTGGGCCGGGACCGGCGCACCGACCTCGCGGTGCTGAAGATCGACCGGCCCGAGCCCTTCCCCTACGTGCAGTGGGCGGACAGCGACCGGGTGCGGGTCGGGGACTGGGTCATCGCCATCGGCAATCCCTTCGGTCTCGGCACCTCGGTCACCGTCGGCGTGGTCTCGGCGCGCGGACGCGACATCCGGGCCGACTCCTACGTCGACTTCTTCCAGATCGACGCCGCCATCAACCGCGGCAATTCCGGCGGGCCGAGCTTCGACCTCGAGGGACGCGTGTTCGGGGTGAACACCGCCATCTTCTCGCCCTCGGGCACCAACATCGGCATCGGCTTCGCCATCCCCTCCAACATCGCCCGCCGGGTGGTGGAGGACCTGATCGAGCACGGGCGGGTGATCCGCGCGTGGCTCGGGGTGAAGATCCAGACCGTCACGCCGGCCATCGCCGAGAGCCTCGGGCTCGACCGGCCGCGCGGCGCCCTGGTCTCCTCGGTGGTGCCGGGCGGCCCGGCCGAGGCGGCGGGCATCCGTCCCGGCGACGTGGTGCTGGAGCTGGCTGGGCATGCCGTCGAGCGCATGCGCGATCTGCCGCGCATCGTCGCCGACACGCCGGTGGGTTCGGAGGTGGAGGTGGTCCTGTGGCGCCGGGGCGAGGAGGTGAAGGTGCGGGTGGTGCTGGCCGAGCTGCCCTCGGAGGCCGAACTCGCGCGGCTGGAGGCGCAGCGGGCCGAGGGCGGTCCCGCCACCCGCGCCGAGCTGCCCGAGCTGGGACTGGTGGTGGGCGGCATCGACGCCGCGGCGCGCGAGCGCTTCCGCCTCCCCGAGGACGCACGCGGCGTGGTGGTGCTGGAGGTGGCGGAGGGCGGTCCGGCAGCCCGTGCGGGCGTGCGGACCGGCGATCGCATCCTCGAGGTGGACCAGGAGGAGGTGGGCTCGCCGCCGGAGCTGGTGGCGCGCATCGGCAGCGCGCGGCAGGAGGGGCGGCGGGCGGTGCTGCTGCTGATCGAGCGCGAGGGTGAGCCGCAGTTCGTTTCGGTGCCCTTCGCCGAGTGATCAGCGCGCCGCCGCATCCCGCACGTCGACCGTGACCTCCGTCGAAAGCCGGCGGCGCAGGGTCCCGAGGCCGCTGGTCTCGATCCGCCGGATGCGCCGCGGCAGGCGCGGCCCGCCGAGGTCGACCTCGATGAGGCTTTCCCGCGCGTAGAAGGGCGGCGGCAGGGCGGCCAGCACCTCCGCGCGCTTCGCCTCCGGCAGCATGCGCCACATCCCGGCGAGGCCGGGGATGCGCTCGAGCAGGAGGCGGCGGTCGAGCGGGCGCAGCGGCTCCTCGCGCCGGCGCAGACGCACGACGCCGCTCTCGGGATCGCGGAGCAGGACCCGGTCCTCCACCCGCATGGGCCAGTCCGTGCCGGGGGCGAAGTCGAGGGGCCGCCCGTCCTCGTGCACCGCGACCCGGGTCTCTTCGGGGATGCGCACGCCCGCGAGCTCGAAGACGAGGACCGGCTCCTGCAGGAGCTGGTGGGCGAGGCGGTCGTCGCCGGCCAGCGTTTCGAGGAAGCGCCGGCGCACTTCGGCCAGCGCCGTCTCCACCGCCCCGCGCGGGCGCCCTTCCGCCACCAGCTCGCGCTCGATGTCCGAAAGCGCCCGCTCCAGCGCCGCCTCCACCGAGGCTTGCGCCGCGGCCGGATCGGCCAGCACGGGACCGCGCCCGGGAAGGAGGCGGAAGTCGAAGCCCACCTCCTCCCACAGCCGGGCCATGCGCAGGCGCAGCACATCGGCCGGCCCGCCGTCCGCCGCCTCGTCCGCGCCGAAGGAGAGCCAGCGCCACGCGAACAGCAGCCCCTCTCCGTCGCGCCGCACGGCGAGCAGGCCCGAAGCCGCCGAGCGCGCCTCCTCCACCCAGCGTCCCTCGTCGAACACCTCGCGCCGGCGGCGCAGGTCCAGAAGCAGCCGCAGTCCGGGGCGCGGGCGCGGCGTCAGGTCGAGCTCCGCCGCCGCGCCGGCCGGGCGCGGCAGGGCGAGGAGCGCAAGGAGGAGGGTGACGACACCGCGGCGCTGCAAGGGACGGCCTCAGTGGCGAAAGTGACGCATGCGGGTGAAGACCATGGCGATGTCGTGCTCGTCGGCGGCGGCGATCACCTCGTCGTCGCGCACGCTGCCGCCCGGCTGGATGACCGCGCGCACCTCCGCCTTCGCCGCTTCCACGAGCCCGTCGGGGAAGGGGAAGAAGGCGTCCGAGGCCACCACCGCACCGCGGCTGCCGCGCCCCTCGCGGGCCTTGGCGACGGCGATGCGCACCGCGTCCACCCGGCTCATCTGGCCGGCGCCGATGCCGACCGTCGCCCGCCCGCGGGCCAGCACGATGGCATTGGAGCGCACGTGCTTGACCACCTTCCAGGCGAACAGCAGGTCTTCCAGCTCCTCGGGGGTGGGCGCGCGCTTCGGCACCACCTCCAGCTTCGCCGGGTCGATCCGGCCCACGTCGCGGTCCTGCAGCAGGAAGCCGCCCGCCAGCGGCCGCGGCAGCACGCCGTCGCGGGCCGGACCGGGAAGGCCGCCCGTCTCGAGAAGCCGCAGGTTCTTCTTCTGCGCCAGCACGTCGCGCGCCTCCGGCAGGAATTCCGGCGCGATCACCACCTCGAGGAAGAGCTTCGTGAGTTCCTGTGCGAGCTCGCCCGTGACCGGCCGGTTGCAGGCGACGATGCCGCCGAAGGCGCTCACCGGATCGGAGGCCAGCGCCCGCTTCCAGGTGTCGACGAGATCGTCGCCTTCGGCCACGCCGCAGGGGTTGTTGTGCTTGACGACGACGATGGCGGGCCGCTCGAACTCGGCCACCAGCTCGAAGGCCGAGTCGGCATCGAGCAGGTTGTTGTAGCT
The DNA here is from genome assembly GCA_002898955.1 of bacterium HR39. Lineage (GTDB taxonomy): Bacteria > Pseudomonadota > Alphaproteobacteria > Geminicoccales > Geminicoccaceae > HRBIN39. The sequence continues at coordinate 3,561 of BEIP01000079.1, forward strand.
CGGCTCCTTGCCCTGCAGCAGCCGGGCGGACGCCGCGCCCGGGCGCGGATCCGAGGTGCGATACAGGGCGGCGCGCTGGTGCGGGTTCTCGCCGTAGCGCAGCCGACCGGCCAGGGTGCCCGTCAGGGTGAAGCGCTCGGTGAAGGGTTCCTCGCCGGCCGTGGCCGTCATCCAGCGGGCGATCTCGGCGTCGTAGGCCGCGGTGCGGCGGAACGCCTTCGCCGCGAGGCGCCGACGGGTGGCAAGGCGCGTGCCGCCCGCCTCGTCGAGCTCGGCGAGGACGGCCCGGTAGTCGTCCGGATCCACCACCACGGTGACGGCGGCGAAGTTCTTGGCGCCGGCGCGGATCATGGCGGGGCCGCCGATGTCGATGTTCTCGACACAGCGCTCCTCGTCCGCCCCCGAGGCCACGGTCCGCTCGAAGGGGTAGAGGTCGACCACGAGCAGGTCGACGGGACGGATGCCCCGCTCTTCGAGCGTGCGCATGTGTTCGGGCAGATCGCGGCGCGCCAGCAGGCCGCCGTGCACCGCCGGGTGCAGGGTCTTGACCCGCCCGTCCAGGATCTCGCCGGCACCGGTGAGCTCGCCCACCTCCACCACCGGGATTCCGGCCTCGCGCAGGGTGGCGGCGGTGCCACCGGTGGAGAGGATCTCGACGCCGCGCTCGTCCAGCGCGCGGGCGAAGTCGACGACCCCGGCTTTGTCGGAGACGGAGATCAGCGCCCGCCGGATGGGTACCACGTCCTCCATGGTCCTGCCGCTCCCCTCGACGATCTACGCCCGCCGGCGCAGGCGGGCCGTGAAGAAGCCGTCCATGCCGCCCTTCTCTTCGAGATGGAAGGGAAAGATGCGCACGGAGCCGCGCTCGTCGATGCGCGCGGGAAGTCCGCGCAGCTCCTCCGGCCGGACCGGATCGGAGGCGAAGTCGGAGCGGGCTTCGAGCAGCGCCGCCACCCGCTCCTCGCCCTCCGCGGGGTGCAGCGAGCACACCGCGTAGACCAGCACCCCTCCCGGCGCCACCATCTCCGCCGCCGCGGCCAGCAGTTCCGCCTGCAGGGCGGCCATGCGCCCCACGTCCTCGGGCCGCTTGGTGTGCTGGATGTCGGGATGGCGGCGGATGGTGCCTGTGGCGGTGCAGGGGGCATCCAGGAGCACCCGCGGCGCCGGCGATCCGGGGCGGAAGCTCCGCACGTCCGCCTCCACCACCTCGACCCGTTCCACGAGACCGGTGCGCTCCAGATTGGCGCGAAGGCGGGCGAGGCGCCCCGGCGAGACGTCCACGGCGCTCACCACGGCGCCTGCCGCGGCGAGCTGCACCGTCTTGCCGCCCGGAGCCGCGCACAGATCGAGCACCCGCTCGCCCGGGCGCGGATCCAGGAGCAGCGCGGGCAGGCCCGCCGCCACGTCCTGCACGATCCAGGCGCCCTCTGCGTAACCGGGCAGCTCCTCGACCGGGCCCGTCCCGGGAAGGCGCACCACGCCGGTGGGCAGCAGCGCGCCGCCCAGCCGCTGCGCCCACGCCTCGGGGTCGGCGAGCGGGCGCAGATCGAGGGGCGGCTCGCGCAGGTGCATGGCGGCGATGCGCACCGCCGCGTCCTCACCCCAAGCCCGGCTCCAGGCGGCGAACAGCCAGGAGGGCGCGTTGATCCGCCCCGCCTCCTCGCCCTCCAGCGGCCGCGGGCGCTCGCGGGCGATGCGGCGCAGCACGGCGTTGACGAAGCCGGCGTAGGCCGGGACCAAGCGGCGGGTGAGGCCCACCGTCTCGCCCACCGCGGCATGCGGCGGCGTGCCGAGGTGGACGAGCTGGGCGATGCCGAGGCGCAGGAGATTGCGCACCGTCCGCTTGGGCGGATGCTCGCAGGTGCGCTCGATCAGACGGTCGATCTCGCCGAGGCGGCGGAAGACGGTGGCATAGAGCCGCCGGGCGAAGGCGCGATCGCGCGCATCCAGCCGCGTGCGCGAGGCGAGGCGCTGGAAGGTCTCCTCGGCCGGAAGCCGCTGGGGACCCAGCGCCGCTTCGAGCACGCGCAGCGCCAGCTCGCGGGCATCGCGCACCCGCACCGGAGCGCCGCTGCGCAGGGTGGCGGTCTCAGCAGCCATGGGCCGGCTGGTGGCTGCGGGCGAGGGCCCGGTCGATCAGCTCCACCGTGTCGCGGATGCCGTAGGTCGCGACGAAGGAGCCGAAGCGCGGTCCCTCGCTCTGGCCGAGCAGCACCTCGTAGAGCGCCCGGAACCAGTCGCGCAGCTGGTGGAAGCCATGCCGCCTGCCGATCTCGTACAGTTCGTTCTGGATGACCTCGGCCGGCGTGTCCTCGGGAAGCGTGGCGAGCCACGCGCGCAGCTCCAAGAGCGCCTTACGCTCGCGGTGATCGGGCTCGCGGTAGCGCTTGGCCGGGGCGACGAAGTCGCGGTAGTAGGCGAGCGCCCGCTCCACGAGCCCGGCGAGCTCGGGTGCGTTCTCGGGCGTGGCTTCGGGGGCGTATTTGCGGATGAAGCCCCACAGCACCTGCGGATCCTCGGCGCCCACCACGCTCGCGAGATCGAGCAGCATGGCGTACTGGATCGGCAGCTTCGTCCGCGGCGGGCGACCGTCGTGGATGTGCCAGACGGGATTGCGCACGAGACTCTCGCCGAGCTGCCGGCGCTGCTCGCGCACCCGGGCAAGCGGCTCGCCGTCATCCTCCGCGAGCGGCGCTGCCGCTTCGGGCACCCGCAGCGTCACGCGCTCCGGCGCCTCGCCACGTGCGAGGAGATCCTCGGCCCGCTCCAGTGCCGCGTCGAGATCCGCGTCGCGGGCGAACGCCTCCAGGAGATCGTAGTACTCGTCCACGTGGCGCGGGATGACATCGAAGTAAAGCCGCTTGGCGCGCCGCGGCTCCTTGAACAGGAAGAGCATGAGGCTCTCCTTCGTACCGTAGCGCAGCCATTCCTCGATCGTCAGTCCGTTGCCCTTGGACTTGGAGATCTTCTCGCCCTTCTCGTCGAGGAAGAGCTCGTAGATGAAGCCCTCGGGCGGCGTGCCGCCGAGGATGCGGCAGATGCGCGAGGCGATCTTCACCGAATCGATGAGGTCCTTGCCGGCCATCTCGTAGTCGACGCCGAGCGCCGTCCAGCGCAGCGCCCAGTCGGCCCGCCACTGCAGCTTGCAGTGG
>BEIP01000080.1 GCA_002898955.1 bacterium HR39
ACCGCGGCGGCCACCGCCACGTCGTTGAACAGGCAGTAGGCGCCCGGACCGTCGGGTCCGGCGTGGTGGCCACCGCCGGCGAAGTGGAAGGCGAGGCCGCACTCCAGCGCGAGGCGCGCCGCCAGCACCGTGCCGCCGGCCGAAACCCGGGCCCGCTCCACATAGGCCGGCGAGAGGGGGATGCCGAGCACGCGCCGCTCGCGCGCATCCAGCCGGCAGGAGAGCGCCCGCAGCACGTAGTCCGGCCGGTGGACGAGGGTGAGCCAGCCGACGGGCGCGGGCGCCGGCTGCACCACCGCGTCATCAGGCACGAGGCCGCCGGCGCGCGCCATGTCGAACAGCACCCCGGCCTTGCCGGAGGGCAGGCGCGCCGGGGCGGCGTGACGCAGGTGGTAGAGCGGGTGGAAGACGAAGCGGATGTCCGGACCCTCAGCGCTCACGCCGCCAGCGTCCGCGCTCGTCCTGGCGCCAGTAGGTGAGGGTGTGGCCGGCCGCCCGCGCCGCCTTCCAGCGCCCGCGTGCCCGCTCGAGCTGCTCGGGATCGTTGCCGTCGAACAGATCGAGCACCCGCTCGAAGCCCTCGATGCCCTCGTGCTCCGCGCCGTCCACCAGCACCAGCACCTGCGCGCGGTTGGGGTTCTCCGCCTCGGTGGTGAGCCAGACGGGCTGGCGTTCGGGAAAGCCGTCGCGCTGCGTGCCGTGGGGCAGGAAGGAGTCGCGCTCGTAGGTCCACAGCACCCGCGCGAGGTGCTCGATGCGCTCGGGATCGGTGCCGCGCACCACCGCGCGCTTTCCCGCTTCCAGCACCTTCTCCAACAGCCGCGGCAGGGCCTCCTCGAGGCGGCTCCGGGTCAGATGGTAGAAGGCGATCTCGCTCAAGCGCCGCCGCGCCCCTCCGCCCACAAGTCCACGAAGCGGTCCAAAAGACGCACGCCGAAGCCCGTGGCACCCTTGCGCAGGAGCGGCCGGTCGCGGTCCGCCCAGACCACGCCGGCGATGTCCAGATGCGCCCAGGGCCGCCCCTCGGCGAAGGGCAGGATGAAGGCGGCCCCGGCGATGGCCCCGGCCTCACGGCCGCGGCCGACGTTCTTGAGGTCCGCCTCCTCGCCCTTCACCATCTCGCGGTATTCAGGATCGAGCGGCAGGCGCCAGAGCCGCTCGCCCGTCTCCTCGCCGGCCCGCTCCAGCTTCGCGGCGAGGTCGTCGTCGGAGGCGAACAGTCCCGCCCGCTCCTTGCCGAGGGCCACGATCACCGCACCGGTGAGGGTGGCGAGGTCGACGATGGCGGCGGGATCGCGGTTGCGCACCAGCCAGGCGATCACGTCGGCCAGCACCAGCCGCCCCTCGGCGTCGGTGTTCAGAACCTCCACCGTGCGGCCGGCGTAGGTGCGGATGATGTCGCCGGGCTTCTGGGCGCTGCCCGAGGGCATGTTCTCCACCAGACCCACCGCGGCGACCACGTCGACCGGCGCCCGGCGCGCGGCGAGGGCCCGGATCGCACCGGCCACCGCCGCCGATCCGGCCATGTCCCACTTCATGTCGTGCATGCCCTGGGCGGGCTTGAGGGAGATGCCGCCGGAATCGAAGCACACGCCCTTGCCGGCCAGCGCCAGCGGCCGGTCCCACTCCGCCCCGCGCCAGCGCATGACCACCATGTGCGGCGGATGCACGCTGCCCCTGCCGACGGCGAGGATGGCGTTCATGCCGAGCTCCTCGAGCCGGCGGGCGTCGAAGACCTCCACCTCGACCCCGAGGTCGGCGAGCTCCTCGAGGATGCGGGCGTAGGATTCGGGATAGAGGACGTTGGGCGGCTCGCTCACGAGAAGCCGCGCCCAGTTGGCCGCCTCCACCACCGCCCGCGAGCGGGCGAAGGCCTGCGAGGCGTCGGCGTCGCAGAGGAAGCGCAGCGCCTTCACCCGCGCCCGCCCGTTCTCCTCCTCCTGCGCGTCGCTGCGGTACTTGTCGAATCGCCAGGCCCGCAGCTCGGCACCGGCTGCGAGGGCCACCACCGCCCGCGCCTCGTCGAGGCCACCGAGGTCGAGCCCGGCCGGCGAGGCGACCACCGCTTCCTCCACCCTCTGCCGCTCGAGGTGGGCCAGCACCGCCGCACCGGCCCGCTCGACACCGTAGGGCGAGAGCTCCTCGCCAGCGCCCAGCACCGCCACCACCAGCCGGTCGAGCTCCAGCCCGCGCGGCAGCGGCAGGTCCACCACCTGGGCGTGACGCGGCTTGGGGCCGAGCAGCGCGCGGGCGCGCCCGACCAGTCCGGCCGCCCGCTCGTCCAGCCGGCGGGCCGCCTGCGAGAGGGTGCCGTCGGCGCCCACGAAGACGACGAGCGTGCCCGATTCGGGCAACGGCTCGCGGACGATCGAGACCTCCACCGTGTCCTCCCCGCAAGCATGGGACGGAAAATCCGGGCCGTACGGACATGCGCGGCACTCCGCCGGCCCGCGCCGACCGCTATAGTGGCCGCGCCCGCGGCGGCCCGCAAGGCGGCCGCCGCCCGCCTTCCGGGATCCGCCCATGTCGCTGCGCAGGCTGGCCGCTCTGCTGCTCGCCACCGCCGCCCCGCTGGCCGCCGCCCTGCCGGCGCCGGCCCAGCAGGCGACACCGCCGAAGGCCCTCGCCCGCGAGCTCGGCGAGGAGCCGTTCCTGCTGGAGGCGGACCGCCTCTTCTACGCGGTGGAGCGCCGCGAGGTGGTGGCGGAAGGAAACGTGCGGCTCGAGAGCCGCGGCCGGATGCTCACCGCCGACCGGCTCGTCTACCGCGCCCGCGAGGACCTGGTGGTGGCCGAGGGCCATGTGCGGCTGCTGCTGCCCGAAGGCGCGGTCTTCTACGGCGAGCGCCTCGAGGTCACCGGAGATCTGCGGCGCGGCTTCGTCGAGGGGGTGATGGCCCGGCTGGATACCCGCGGCCGGCTGGCAGCGGCGGCGGGTGCGCGGGTCGAGGACCGCTGGACCATCCTGGAGAACGCCACCTTCACCACCTGCCGGGAGTGCGGCGCCGAGGCCCGCCCGCCCTGGCAGCTGCGGGCGCGGCGGGTGGTACACGACGCCACCACGCGCACCCTCACCTACGAGAACGTGGTGTTCGAGCTCGGCGGCTTGCCCGTGTTCTGGCTGCCGTGGTTCGAGCACCCGGATCCGTCGGTGGAGCGGCGCACGGGTCTCCTCGCCCCCGAGGGCGGCAGCGACACCGAGCTCGGCCTGTGGCTGCGCTGGCCCTTCTACGTGGACCTCGCCCCCAACCGCGACCTCACCCTCACGCCCATGGTGGGGACCAGCCAGGGCGGCATGCTGCGGCTGGAGCTGCGCGACCTCGAGCGGTTCGGTCGCACCGAGCTTGGCGGCAGCATCGCCTGGGCCAAGGAGGCGGTCTCCGAGCCGGGCCGCCCCCGCCGCCACGTGCCGCGCGGCCATCTGGAGGGGCGGGGACGCTACGCGCCGTCGGCGGAGGACCGGGCCGGCTTCGACCTCTTCTGGTCCTCCGACGACACCTATCTCGACACCTTCAAGATCTCCGACGAGGACGTGCTGGAGAACCGGCTGTGGTTCGAGCGCTACCACGGCCGCCATCTCGTCGCAGCCGAGGCGATCGCCTTCCAGGGTCTGCGCCCCGGCGACGACCAGGACACCATCCCCTTCGTGCTGCCCGCCCTGTTCGCCGCTCTGCGCTGGCCGGACCTGCCGCTCGGGTTCGGCTTCGCGCTGGACGTGGACGCCCGCGCCCTGCACCGCGTGCGCGGCCTCGACACCCGCCGGCTGGTGGCGGGCGGGACCCTGCGCCGCGAGGCGCTCGGGCCCCTCGGCACCGTATGGACCCTCGACGCGGGCCTGCGGGGCGACCTCTACTGGACCGACGGCGACGTGCGCTCCTTCGGCCCCGGTCCCTCGGACACCGCCGCGCGACTCGTGCCCTCGCTCCACCTGGTGGGGAGCTGGCCGCTGGTGACCGCGGGGGACGGCTGGCAGCATCTGGTGGAGCCGGTCCTCGCGGCGGGCTGGACGGGCACCGCCACGCGCGGCCGCATCCCCGACGAGGACAGCCAGTCGCTCGAGTTCGACGAGACCAACCTCTTCGAGCCGAGCCGCTATCCCGGCCTCGACCGGGTGGAGAAGGGCGGGCGGCTCGCCTACGGCGTGCGGGTGGAGTCGCGCGGGTCCGGCGGGATGCGGGTCTCGGGCCTGCTCGGTCAGCTCGCGCGCTTCGGCCCCTCCGGGGCCTTTCCCGCCGGCAGCGGTCTCGAGGGGCGGTTCTCCGACATCGTCGGGCGGATCGACCTGCATCCCGCCGACTGGCTCGATCTCAGCTACCGCTTCCGGGTCGATCCCGCCGACGGCGCCTTCCGCCGCAGCGACCTCGCCGCCTCGCTCGGACCCGACCGGCTGCGGCTGCGGTTGAACTACGTCGAGCTCACCGCCGAGCGCGGCGTGGCGCTGCGCCGCCGCGAGGAGCAGGTGCTGGGGGCGCTGCGCGCGGCGCTCTCCGACCAGGTGGCGGTGGGCGGCCAGATCCGCTACGATTTCGTGGCGGACGACCTCGTCTCCTGGAGCGCCGGGCTGGTGTGGCGCAGCGACTGCCTGTTCTTGACCGTCGGGGTGGAGCGCCGATTTACCAGCCGCGGCGAGCTGAAGGACGAGACGTCCGTGCGCCTGCGCATCGGCCTCGCCGGTCTCGGCGGCGACGTGGAGGCCGGCGGCTCGCCGTTCTGAGGACCTCTGGCGGGAGAGAGCGGTGGCGGTCGGAGCGGGCACTAGGGGCGGACGCATCCGGCGCTGGTTCGCGCGCGTCTCCGCGGCGATCGGATTCGCCGTGCTGGCGCTGCCCTTCGCCGTGCGGGCGCAGGCGCCGGTGGCCGGTGGGGACGCGGGCCTCGCCATCGCCGCGGTGGTGGAGAACGAGCCCATCACCGTGCGCGAGCTGGAGGCGCGCATCCGGCTCGTGGCGCTCACCGGCAATCTGCCGGACGGCCCGGAGACCCGCCGGCGGCTCTTGCCCCAGGTGCTGCGCAGCTACATCGACGAGCTGCTGCAGCTGCAGGAGGCGGAGCGCCACGGCATCCGCGTCTCCGACGGGGAGGTGGACCAGGCCCTCGCCACCGTCGCCGCCCGCAACCGCATGACCCCGCGGCAGCTCGTCGAGCTGCTGGAGAAGAACGGCATTCCCGCCGCCACCCTGCGCGGGCAGCTGCGCGCCCAGATCGCCTGGACGCGCTTCGTGCGGCAGGTGCTGTAGCCGCGCGTGCAGGTGACCCGCGAGCAGATCGAGCGGGAGATGGAGCGGCTGCGCGAGCGCTCGGGCGAGGAGGTGCTGCTCGGCGAGGTCCTGCTGCCGGTCGACTCGCCAGCGGAGGAGGCGCGGGTGCTGCAGCAGGCGCGGGAACTGGTGGCGGCGCTGCGCGAGGGGGCGGACTTCCGGGCGCTGGCGAGCCAGGTCTCCGCCTCGCCCAGCGCCCGCGACGGCGGCGAGGTGGGCTGGCTGCGCGTGGAGGACCTGGTCCCGGCCCTGCAGAGCATCGTCCGGGCGCTGGAGCCCGGCCAGGTCTCCGATCCGGTGCGCACGCCGGAGGGCTTCCGCATCTTCACCGTGTTCGAGCGGCGGCAGGCCACGGCCGATCCCGCCGCCGACGTGGTGGAGATCGCGCAGATCGTCTTCCCGCTGCGGCCGGATCCGGACCCGCGCGAGGTCGAGGGGGCGCTGCGGCGGGCAAGGGCGGTCCTGCCGCGTCTTGCCAGCTGTTCGGCCGTACAGGCGGTGGCGACCGAGCTGCGCGCCCCCGCGTCGGGCCGGCTCGGATGGGTGCGGCTTTCGGACCTGCCGCCCGATTTCCGCGCGGCGGTGGAGCGGCTGCGCCCCGGCGAGGCCAGCCAGCCGCTGCGTGGGCCCATCGGCATCCACGTGCTGTACCTCTGCGCCCGCGGCGGCGAGGAGGGGCTGCGGGCGCTGGCACGGCTTGAGATCGTGCGCCGCGAGCTCGAGCGGCTCGCCGCCCGCTACCTGCGCGATCTGCGCCGCAGTGCCTACATCGACGTCCGCATCTGAGCCGGAACTTCCGGACGCGGAGGGACTGCCCCGGCCGGCGGAGCTGGTGCGCCGCCACCGGCTGCACCCGCAGCGCCGCCTCGGTCAGCACTTCCTCTACGACGAGGGGATCCTGCGCCGCATCGCCCGCGCCGCCGCCCCCTTCGAGGGCGTGCGGGTGCTGGAGATCGGACCCGGCCCCGGCGGGCTCACCCGCGCGCTGCTGCTCGAAGGGGCGCAGGAGGTGGTGGCGGTGGAGTAGGATCCGCGCATGGTCGCGGCCCTGCGGGAGCTGGAAGCGGCCGCCGGCGGCCGGCTGCGGGTGCTGCAGGCGGACGCGCTGCGGCTGGACCTGCACGACGTCGCGGCGGGGCGGCCGCTCGCGATCGTCGGCAATCTGCCCTTCAACGTCGGCACCGAGCTGCTGCTCGGCTGGCTGGACGCGCTCGACGTGATCGCCCGCATGGTGCTGATGTTCCAGCGCGAGGTGGCCGAGCGCATTGTCGCCCGCGTCGGCGACGACGCCTATGGCCGCCTTGCCGTGCTGGCCGGCTGGCGCACCGAGGCGAAGATCCTGTTCGACGTCGCGCCGTCCGCCTTTGTGCCGCCGCCGAGCGTCACGTCGTCGGTGGTGCGGCTCGATCCGCGTGAGCGGCCGATCCCGTGCGACGCGAACGCCTTGCAGCG
>BEIP01000081.1 GCA_002898955.1 bacterium HR39
GCTGGCGGCGGTGAGCCAGATGCGCTGAGGGACCCCATGAAGCCGACTCCCTTTCCGCAGGCGACGTACCCGCCGCTCCGGCACGGGTGGACCGGAGGCCGGCGGGCTCCGGGATGGGCCCGCCGGGCGCTGTCGCTGCTGCTGGGCCTCTGCCTCGTCGCCGCGGCGCCGGTGGGCCGCGCCGGCACGCTCCTGCTGCAGCCGGGCGAGGACTTCACCCGCCGCCACCTCGAAGACCTGCTGGCGGAGCTGTTGCCGCCCGCGGCTGCGGGGGTGCGCCGCGAGCTCGTGGTGTACCGTCCCGCCCTGCCGCTTCCCAACACCGCGTCCCGCCCCGTCCGCATCGCCGCCACGGACTGGCATCTCGACGCACGCACCGGCCATTTCCGCCTCGTGCTGGCGGCCGAGCTCGCGGACGGCTCGGCCGGCTCGCGGATTCCCGTCGCCGGCGAGCTGCGCGAGCGGGTGGCGGTGCCGGTACCGCGCAGGCCGCTTCCGGCCGGGACGCTGGTGGAGGCGGCCGACGTGGAGACGGCCTGGCTGCCGCTCGCGGCCCTGCCCGAAGACGTGGTGGCGGACGCGCAGCGGCTGGTGGGGCGGGAGGCGCTGCGCCCGCTGTGGCCCGGCCGGCCGGTGCGCGAGGCGGATCTCGGGACGCCCCGTCTCGTGCGCCGCGGAGAGACGCTCACGCTGGTGCTGCGTCGGCCCGGCCTCGAGATCACGGCCGTCGGCCGGGCGCTGGACGACGGGGCGGCGGGCGAGGTGGTACGGGTGATGAACCTCGACAGCCGGCGGGTGGTGCGCGCGCGGGTGAGCGGCCTGCGCGAGGCCGTGCCGCTGGCGACGGAGACCGGATCGTGACCCGCGCGGATCCTGCGCCGCAACGGCCCCGCCCGTGCCGGTCGGAGTTGCTCCGGCGGCCGGCGGGACCGTCCGGCGAAGGCGCACGGCCGGGAGCCGCGGGCGCCACAGCGCGCCGGGACCGGGCCGGACGGAAGCCGGAGCGGCCGTGCGCCGGATCGCGGTTCGGGCGGCTCGGCGCCGTCCTGCTGGCGCTCGCGCTGCTCGCCGGCTGCAACGTTCCCGAACGGCTCGCCAACGTCGGGCGGGTGCCGGATCTGAAGCCGGTGGAGGCTCCCGTGGCACGGCCCGACCGGCAGCCGGTGCGCATGCCGGTGCCGGCGCCGGAGACCACGGTGAGCGCCGGGCCGAACTCGCTCTGGCGCAGCGGTGCACGCGGCTTCTTCCGCGACCAGCGCGCCCGCCGGGTGGGCGACGTGGTGACGGTGGAGATCACCATCACCGACCGCGCGAAGATCGCGAACGAGACCGTGCGCAGCCGCAGGAACGCCGACGATCTCGGCGCCACCGACCTGTTCGGTCTGGAGAACCGACTGGTGAAGGTCCTCAGGGCTCCCGTCGATCCGACCTCCCTCGTCAACCTCGACAGCGCCGCGAACCATCGCGGCAGCGGCAGCATCGACCGCTCCGAGACCATCCGCCTGCGGGTGGCGGCGGTGGTCACCCAGGTGCTGCCCAACGGCAATCTGGTGATCGCCGGGCGGCAGGAGGTGCGGGTGAACTACGAGGTGCGCGAGGTGGTGGTGGCCGGTGTGGTGCGTCCCGAGGACATCGCGCCGGACAATTCCGTGAGCTCCGAGCGCATCGCCGAGCTGCGGGTGGGCTACGGCGGCCGCGGCCAGATCACCGACGTCCAGCAGCCGCGCTGGGGCGCCCAGGTGCTCGACATCCTGCTGCCCTACTGAGCGGGTACGGATGCCGCGGGTGGCCGGGTCGCCCGGGCCCGGCCGGGCCTCGGCCCGGAAGGGCCGGGTGCCCCTGCCGGATGTGGACGGGCCGGACACGTGGGCGTGCCGCCGGTCGGATCCGCGGGCCGGTCGTCCGTCCTGTCGACCGACCACCGCCTGCGGTCCGGCGTTCCCCTTCCGGGGGGACCGGTCCGTAGCTCCATCGTGGCTGGATGCCGGAGCGGAGGCGCGACGGCCCGGCCACCGGGCCCGACGGGTCCCGGGGCCCGCCGCCGCGGGTGGATGCGGGCGGCGTGGCGCTGCAGCGGGAGCGATCCTGCGGCGCGCGCGGTGCGGCTGCCGACGAGCCTGCGGCCTGGCGTACCGGGAGCGGTCCGCGCCGGCAGGATCGAGATCCCGGCCGGACCCGGGGAGTGTCCCCTTGTCGACCGTGGAGCCGATCCCGCCGACGGGCGGCCGGTGCGGCCGGAGATCCGCGGGGACGACGGCCCGTGCGCGGCGACGGAGCCCCGATCCGGCCGGTCGCGAACGGATCCGGCGGGCCCGGTGCCCGACCGCACGCCGTGGGGACGCCCGTTCGTGCCCCGCCGGGCGGTGGTGGCCGCTGGCGCACGCCCGCCACCGGTACCGCAGCCGGCGGAGCGGGCGGTTGTCCCGGTCTCCTCCCTCCCGCCCGGTTCCCACTGGCCCCGGGGCCTTGCCGCGCCACATCGGCAGCGGATCGGGGAGGGAGTCGGTCCCGTGTCGCACCGCCACACGCTCCTCGCCGTCCTGACGGCCGCCCTGCTGCTCGCGACGCCGTCGGCTTCACGCATCGCCCAGGCCGCCGGACGCCCCGGCGCGCACGCCGAGCGCTGCGCCGAGCTGGCCCGCGAAACACTGCGGCCGGAGGTACTGGATGAGCGCATGCGGCGCGATCTCGCCCTGTTCGAGGCGGTCGGCGCCGGCTGCATCGATCTGGTGCGTGCGCTTCTGGATCGCGGTGCCGGCGTGCAGGCGCGCAACCGCTTCGGCAGCACGCCGCTGCACGCGGCGGCCCGCGCCGGCGAGCTGGAGGTGGCGCGGCTTCTGGTCGAACGGGGAGCCGAGGTGGACCGGCCCAACCTCGCCGGGCGCACGCCGCTCTTCTACGCGGTGGAGCACCGCCGGCGGCGCATGGTGCACTTCCTGCTCGAGCACGGAGCCGATCCCGCCCGGCCCGACCACAAGGGCGAGACGCCGCTCGCGGCCGCCGCCTTCGCCGGCGACGTCCGCCTGGTGCGCACCCTGCTGGATACGGGCGCACCGCCCGATCCGGTGGATTCGTGGGGCAAGAGCCCCATCACCTACGCGGCTGCGCGCGGATTCGCCGGCGTCGTCGCCGCCCTGCTCGAGGCCGGGGTCGACCCCGCGCGGCGCTACGGCCACGACCTCACGGCGCTGATGTGGGCGGCGGGCCACACCGACGGCGTGCCGGCACGCGAGGGGCTCGCCACGGTCCGGATCCTGCTCGACGCGGGAGCGCCCCTCGACGCGCGCGACGACCGGGGCATGACGGCGCTCATGATCGCCGCCGCCCGCGGCCACCGCGAGATCGTGGAGCTCCTGCTGGAGCGCGGGGCCGATCCCACCCTGCGCGACCGGCAGGGCCGCAGCGCGGCGGACCACGCGAAGGATCCGGCGCTGCGGCGGCTTCTGGAAGAGGCGGCGCGGTCGTTTCAGAGCGCGGCGAGGTAACGCGCCAGCGCCTCGATCCACTCGTCCGGGAAGGTCTTGAACAGCGCCATCATGTTGGGCGAGTTGCGCCGGCGCTGCTCCTTCATGTCCTTCATGGTCTTCTCGAGATAGCCCGGCTGCTGGTTCTTCAGCCGCGGCACGCGGCTGCTGCCGCGGAAATCACCGAGGTGGCAGGCGGTGCACTCGGCCGAGGTCACGGCCTGTTCGGCGAGCCGCACGTCCTTCTCGCTCGGTGCCGGGAAGTTCGTCTTCGGCCAGGGCTTCTCCGACCAGTACTGGGCGATGGCCTTCAGGGTCTCGCGGTCGAGATCGGCCACAACGCCCTGCATGGTCTCGTTCTCGCGCAGGCCCGACTTGAAATCCCTCAGCTGCACGTAGAGGTAGTAGAACTCCTGACCGGCGATGATGGGATAGGTGGGATCGACCGGGAGGTTTTCGGAATCACCGTGGCAGCCGCGGCAGGTCTCCGCCAGCTGCTCGATGTCGACCTGCTGGGCCCGCGCCGGCAGCACCACCGCGAGCGTCCAGACCGCCAGGACCGGCAGGATCCGCTTCATCGCTGTTGGTCCCTTCGCTCCGCTGTTCGAGGGCGAAAGAGAGGGCCGCCGCGGCGGCCCTCCCCGTCTGCGCCCGGCGGACGGCTCATTCCGCCAGGCTGAAGGCCACGATGTCGTTGCCGCGCTTGTAGTTGAGCTGCACGTTGCCGCCCGCGGCGACGACGATGTACTGCCGCCCGTCCACCGTGTAGGAGGACGGCGGGGCGTTGACGCCGGCACCCATCTGGAACTGCCACAGCACGGCGCCGGTCTTCGCGTCGTAGGCCCTGAACCAGCCGTTGCCCTCGCCGGCGAACACCAGACCGCCCGCGGTGGCCAGCACGCCGCCGATCATCGGCTGCTGGGTGCGCACCTGCCAGACGATCTCGCCGGTGTCGTAGTTCACCGCCGTCACATTGCCCCGCTGCTCCTCGCCGGGGATGACCTTGAAGGCACCGCCCAGCCACAGCTTGCCCTCGGGATAGGGCTGGTGCTCGACGTGGTAGGTCATGGGCTGGTGCAGGTTCACCGCGTAGGCGTAGCGCAGCACCGGATTGATGGCCATGGGCGACCACTCGACGCCGCCGTTGGCGCCCGGCAGCATGCGCGTGCCCTCCGGCGTGGGCAGCGCCCACAGGTTCTCGATGGGCACCATGTTCTCCGACCAGCGGATCAGGCTGCAGTCGTCGGCACGGTGCACGAAGACGTAGGGCAGCTTGCCGCCGTGCAGCACCCCCTTGACGTCCCTGCCGTCCTTGTCCTTGACGGTGGTGATGATCGGCGGGCTGACCGCATCCAGGTCCCAGACGTCGTGGGGAATGTACTGATAGTGGCAGACGTATTCGCCGGTGTCGACGTTGATCGACACGAGGCTGTCGGTGTACAGGTTGTCGCCGGGGCGCTCGGACCCGTCGAGATCGGGCGAGGGATTGCCCACGACGAAGTACAGCCGCCGGGTCTCGGGATCGTAGGCCGGAGTCTGCCACACGCCGCCCCCGAGGTGCTGCCAGATGAAGTCGGCCCGGCCGGCGGCCTTCATCTCCTCGTACTTCTTCTTCTCGGCCTCGATGTCGCGGTTGAGCGAGCGGCCCATAGGATCCGTCTCGCGCCACTCGCCCAGATGCCTGTCACCGTCCGGAATGGTGTGGAAGGTCCACAGGATCTCGCCGGTCTCGGCATCGAGCGCCTTGACGAAGCCGCGGATGCCGTATTCGCCGCCGTTGGTGCCGATGATCACCTTGTCCTCGACGACGATGGGCGCCATGGTCTCGGAATAGCCGAGCTCGGGATCGCCCACCTGGGTCTCCCACAGCAGCTTGCCGGTCTTGGCGTCCAGCGCCACCACCTTGGCGTCCAGCGTGCCCATGAAGACCCGGTTGCCGGCCACCGCCACGCCGCGGTTGTTGGGACCGCAGCAGTAGGTGGTGATCGGCCCCATCCGGTGCTTGTAGTGCCAGATCTCCTCACCGGTGCGGGCATCGAGGGCATAGACGTGGTTGAAGGACGTCGTCACGTACATGACGCCGTTGACGACGATCGGCGCCACTTCCATGCTCTCGTTGATGTCCGTCTGGAAGATCCACGCCGGACGCAGCTTGTGGACGTTCGAGGTGTTGATCTGGGCGTTCGGGTAGTAGCGGGTCTGGTGATAGTTGTGCTGCGGATGGAGGAAGTTGTTGCCGTCGCCCTCGGCCCGCAGCAGCATGTCCTGCGTGACGTCCCGGAGATCGCCCCAGACCGTGCCCTTCTCCGTCTCCTGGGCCTGCGCGCCGCCGGCCAGAAGTGCCAGCATCGCCGTGCCGCACAGCACGGCGGTCGGACGCCACGATGCGCTGCTCATGATGGTCGGCCTCCCTCAAACCGTCTTTTCCGGAACGGCCGGATGCCCTCCGGGGTTGCGGGCATTATCCACTCCCGCATCGGTGCGTCAAGCTGACATGCGCCCGGACCGGTGATAGACGACGGACTGCACCACGCAGGTGGGGATCGGGGGCATGACCGTCGTCCGTGCGCTGTCGGCCGCGCTGCTCGTGGTGGCGGTCCTGTCCGGGATCGCCCGTGCCGCCGGCACCGGTCTCGTGTTCGTCTCCAACGAGAAGAGCGACACCATCTCGGTGCTGACGCCGGAGGGGAATCCGGTCGAGACCGTCGCCGCCTGCGGCCGGCCGCGCGGCATGCACTTCTCCTCCGACCGCACGCTGTTCTACGTGGCCTGTGCCGACGACGACATGATCGGCATCTACGACGTGAAGACGCGCGAGCTGGTGGGCCGCATCACCGGCGTGCCGGCGCCGGAGACCTTCGACCTCCATCCCGACGGTCGGCGGCTGTTCGTCTCCAACGAGGAGGACGCCACCCTCTCGGTCTACGACGTCACCACCGGCGAGTTCCTCGGCGACTGGGAGACGGGCGAGGAGCCGGAGCGAGTGCTGGTCACGCCCGACGGACGCATGGTGTTCGTGGCCTCGGAGGCCTCCAACCTCGTCCACGCCATCGATCTCGAGAGCGGAGAGGTGGTGGCGGACATCGTCACCGATACCCGGCCGCGTCGCCTCGCGCTGACGCCCGACGGCCGGGAGCTGTGGGTCTCGGCCGAGCTCGCCGGCAGGGTGGACATCATCGACGTGGCGAGCCTGCGGATCGTCGGCGACATCCCCTTCCTGCCGCGCGGCTTCCGC
>BEIP01000082.1 GCA_002898955.1 bacterium HR39
AAGTGCCGTGGCCGGCTCGGCGGGCGGCGGTGCAGCGAGCCGTGCGGCGAGGTCCTCGCGCCAGCGCGCGAACGCTTCGCGTTCCCTGCGCGCTGCGGCGAGCGCGCCCGCCGCGTCGGCCGGCAGTTCCGCAGCCGGCCGCAGGGCTTCGAAGCGGGCCCGCCAGGCTCCCTCCGGAGCCCTCTGCGCCACTGCGGCGAGCAGCTCCCGCAGCGCGTCGGCCGATCCCGCCGCACGCAGCGTCGCCGCCAGCTGCAGCAGCCGGGCCGCATCCGCCGGATCGAGGCCGCCTTTCGCCGCGTTCACCTGCGCGACCAGAGCCCGGCCGTGCCGGATCGTCGCTTGGGCATCCCGGAGCCGCATGGCGGCATCGAACAGCAGACGCGTTCCGTCCCGCGGGTCGAGCCACGGCTCCAGCTCCGGGACGCGGCGGGGCTCGCCCGCTTCGAGGGCGGCGCGGGCGAGCAAGGGTGCGAGCTGCCGCATGCGATCGCCCCGCTCCGACCATGCCCGCGCCAGCCTCTCCCCGAGGCCCAGAGCCTCCCGCGCCCGGCCGCTTTCGAGCAGCAGGCGCATGCGCAGGAGAGCGAGCTGCCGCGCCGCCTCCTCCTGCGCGAAGGGCTCGAGGCGCTCGAGCAGAGCGAGGGCACGTGCGCCCGAGCCGGCCTCCGCGAGCGCTCCGGCGAGGCGCACGAGCACCGGGACGGTCCCGGCGTCCGCCGTCACCAGTTCGGCATGACGCTCCCACAGCCGGAGGGCCTCCTCCGGGGCCAGCTTCGGCGGCGCATCGGGATCGAGCGCCGAGCGAATGAGAGTCCGCATCCGTCCCGGCACGTCCCGCGCTTCCGCCGAGTCCGCAAAGCGTGCCAGCAGTTCGCGCCAGGCGGCCAGGGCCTCCTCGACGTGGCCGTTCTCGGCCCGCAGATCTCCCAGCATCCGCAGCATGGCCGGCTCCCACGGATGCCCGCGCCACAGCGGCGCCAGAGTCTCCAGCCGGGCCAGCGCCCGCTTCGGGGTGATCCGTCCCCCGTCCCGCTCGATGCGCAGCCGTGCGAAGGCCGCCTGCAGGGCGATCTGCCAGTCCGCCTCCTCCTCGAGCCGGCGGAGGATGGCGAGCGCTTCCTTCTCGGCGCCGTCACGGGCGACCGCCAGCGCCTCCAGGAAGCGGAGCCGCTCGCGCAGGGGGCGTTCCAGCGGCATGCGGGAGAGCCGGTCGAGCCACACGAAGGTGCGGTCGGGATCACCGGTCTGCAGGGCGATGGTGGCGATCACCGGTCCCAGCCGCTTCTGGAGCGGTTCGGGATAGTCCTTCAGGACCCGATGCGCGCGGTCGAGATCGCGGCCGGCCTCGTCCCAACGGCCTTCGGCCGCGGCGCGGAGCGCCCGGTAGAGGGCCGCTTCGGGCGAGCGGGCGAGCTCGGGATCGGCGAGGAGGGAGTCCATCTCCGCCCGGTCCCCCGCGAGGGCGGCCGCGGCGAGTCCGAGAGCACGGCGCCGGATCTCGGCCGAGCCGTCGAGCAGCGCGAGCAGCGTACGCGCCTCCGGCCCCAGCGCGTCGGCCAGCTCCAGACGGGCCAGTTCCAGCCGGGCCCGCCGGGCCCTGTTCGGATCCGGATCCGCGAGGTGCGCGCGGGCCCGGCGACGCAGCTCGTCGCGCCGTGCCGGATCGAGCCCGGCCAGCTCCGCGAGACCGAAGGTCGTCGTCCACGGAACGGGCTCGAACCGCTCTTCCCGCGACGGGGCCGCGCCCTGTTCCGGCTGTCCGGGACCGACCCGGGGACGCTCCTCACGGGAGGCCTCTGCCGCCGTTCCGGCCGCCGCGTGCCGTTGCACCGCCTGCTGCGGCGCTTCGATGCCGTGTCCGGATTCGGCCCCGGGCTCGCCCGCCGGCGGCCGATGCCCGTCGTCCGGATGCGGGACGTCCGCGCCGTGGCCTCCGCTCCGGGAGGCGGCGTCGCTCCCGAGTGCGACGTGGTCGTGCGGACGCACCTCGGCCGCGTGACCGCCTGCCGGCCGATCGGACGCGGAAGGCTCGCGCAGGGCGTCACCGGTCTCGGCCGCGGCATGCCCGACCGGTGATCGCTCCGGCGGTGCCGGCGACGTCGATGCGTGGGCCGTCACCGGCACGGCGTCGCCATGATGCGGTGGATTCCCCCCGTCTTCCCGCCCGGAGTGCGCGGTCGCGAGCGCAACCGGCGCAGACGTCGCGTCGTGGCCGGGCGGCTCCGCGTCCTCCCGCATTGCCTGCGGCGCACCGGCTGCACGGTGATCCGCCCCCCTTCCACGGGCGTCGTGCGCATCCGGGGGGAGGACGTCGCCCTCGCGGCCGGAGCCGTGTGCGGCCGGCGCGGTATGGCCCCGGGGCGCCGGCTCCCCGGGGCCCGCACGCGCGATCCGCAGTCCGCCTGGGCGGGTGATGCGCACGCCGCCCGCCACCGGCTCGATGGCCAGATCGTCCCGCTGCGGACGGATGACGGCCCCCGCGAGCGTGGGCAGCAGGGTGAGGTCGACGAACCGTCGCGGCCGCGGGACGGCCCGATCCGCCCGATCGAAGCCCAGCGCCAGGAGGCGCTCGCCGGCCACCCCGTCGACGAACGGCATCACGGAGCGGGCCTCCGGCACGAAGAGCGCGTCGGCCCGCGCCACGACATCGACGGGCCGGGGCTCCGCGCCCGCTCCGAAGACGAGCCGCCAGTCCCCTCCCTCCCCTTCGATCCGCACCGGTTCCGCTCCGGTGAGCACGAGCGTCACCAGCGTGCCCGAGTCCAGCTTCACCACGCGGAAGGCACGGCTGCGCCGGCCCAGCACCTCCGCGAGCTGCGCACCCTCGGCCTCCACCGGCTCCGCCGGCCGGTCGAAGACCAGGAACAGCCGTGATCCGCGTCGCAGGGCAGCGGCGGCCACCGGCCGTTCCCAGACGAAGCGCACCGCCGCATCTCCCTCGCGCAGGACCCGCAGGCGCACGGGCGCGCTGTCGGCGTGGGCCGTGCGACCCGGTGCTCCGTCCCCGGTCTCCGCGCCGGACAGGACCGAGGCGGCCGCCGTCTCCGCGTGCCCGTCGCCCGGCTCACTCTGCACCCCCGAGACGGCTTCGCCCGCACCGGCGGCCCCCCGCGGATGCGGGTCCGGAACACCTCCGCGATCCCGGTGCGCGTGCGGCGTGCCGCCGCGGCTCCCGCCGGCAGCGTCCGCCGGGGATGGAGCGGTGTCTGCCGCCGACGGCGGGCCGCGGGAGACGTCCGCCGTGTCCGCCTCCGGGGCCGCCGCGCCCGCGGCCGCCGTCGCAGCGGCGCCGTCTTCGCGCAGCAGGTCGACCACCAGGCGATCGGGCGGCAGTCGCAGGACGGAGGTGCGCCAGCCGGACGCCGGCCGCAGGAGCAGGGCCCCGTCGGACCCGCGCGAAGCCTCCAGCACGTCGAGCGCGGCCAGGTCCGGCGTCACCCCGCGGGCGAGGGAGCGGTTGAAGCGCAGCGCAATGGCGTCCCCAGCCGGACCGACGTCGGCCGACGCGGCCCCGGGGCCTTCGAAGACGAGGCGCACCCGGCCCGGATCACGGCCGATCCGCAGACCGATGTCGTCGGTGCGCATACGCTCCAGCACGAGCCGCCAGCGCCCCGGTGCATCCTGTACCAGCCGGGCCTCGACCCCGCGGCGCAGCAGCAGGACGAGACCGTCCCCCTTCGCCGTGGGCGATCCGCCGGCGACGAAATCGTCCGCACCCGCGACGAGGCGGGCCACATCCGGGGGGTCGTCGCCACGGAAGCGGAGGATCAGACGGTCGCCCTCGCGATCGGCCGCGATCCGCAGACCGTCCGGCCCGCCGAGCGCGAGCTCCGCACGGGTACCCCGGATCTCCCGTTCCACCGCCACCCGCGCAGCGGCGTCGCCGCCCCCGGAGACCACCCCGGGCACGAGCGCCACGACCACCAGGAGGAGGCGGAGAGGACTCACGGCCGCTCCTCCTCGATCACCAAGGCGAGCGAGCCGCCGCCGTCGCGACGCAGCAGGAGCTTCGGGAGCCGCTGCGGATCCGGTGCGAGCCCGATGGCGAGGTCGCGGAGTGCGGCCCACGGTGCGCGCGCCGGATCCACCCCGGCGTCCTCGAGGATCAGGACCGTGGAGATCGCCGGAGCCGTGGCGAGGGGCGCGAGGACGGCGGCCATGGCACCGGCGCAGGAACGGAGTTCCGCAAGGCGATGCGCGTCCCATTCGGCGCGCATGCGGTCTACGACGAGGGTGATGCGCGCGGGCCGGCAGGACGGCGGCAGGTGCGCGAGTCCGTCCCGCGCCAGCGCCGCCCGGTACGGGAAGGAGCCGGCCGGGGAGGCGTTTCCCGCCCGTGAGGGCAGGCCGGCCACCGGCACCGGGGCCACGGGCACGGTACCGGAGGGGGGCGCCGGTTCGAAGCGACGTGTGGAGACCAGGAGCGCGAAGAAGGCGAGCAGCAGCGCCGCGAGGTCGGTGAAGGACAGGAGCCAGAGGCTGCGGCTCATGCCGCACTCTCCCCGGGTCGGGCCTCGAAGCGCCATCTGCCGCTTCCGCGCGGATCCAGACCGACCAGGAGCCGCGCGGAGACGGCTCCATGGGCTTCCAGCAGACGGAGGACATCACCGAGGCGGGCCAGGCTCTCCGTTCCTCCGTCCGGCGCGAGCACCCGGATCTCCCAGCCGGCCCGGCTCGCCGCGGCGAGCCGGGCGAACAGGAACAGGCGTGCCCGCACCACCCGGCCGTCCGCATCGAACAGACGCGTGGAGTCGAGCTCGAGGCGGAGCGGCCCGTCGGTTCCCGCCCGCGCGAAGCCGCCGAGGGGTCCTTCCGCCTCCTCGGTGCCGCCCTCGCCCCTCGCACCGGGAACGCTCCACCCGGCGGGTCCGCCGAGCGCGGCGCGGACCGAACCGACGGCCAGCACCGCCCGACCGGTATCCGGCCGCCCCTGGGTGACGAGGGACGCGAAGACCCCGCACAGCAGCAGAAACAGGGCCAGCACGCCCGGTCCTCCCACGGCGGATCCGTCCGTGGCCGGAGAGCCCCCGCCCGGCCGTCCGGCATCCGGGGCGGCACGGAGGTCCGGAAGCCCGGACGCCGGGGCCGCCTGGGGCGGTTCAGCGCCGCGGGTTGCGGTGGTGGCCGAGGAGGGCATCGATCTCCTCCTGGGGCGTCCCCTGTCCCGGCAGCGCCGGGCCGTTGAGCAGCGATCGCGGCTCTTCCGCCGCCGGCGGACGTGCTGGAAGAGCCCGGTAGGATTCGCGGATCTGCCGCAGGCGGCGATCCACTTCCTCGAGGGAGTCCACGACCTTGCGGATGCGCTGGCCGGGGATGTCGTGGAAGCTGCAGGCTTCGTAGACGCGCGTGAGCTGGGCGAGCAGCGGCCCCCGCCGGGGCTCGGGAAGCTGTTCCAGCAGCCGCTCCATGGCCTCGCAGGCGTCGAGGATCTCGTTGGTAGCCTCCTCGAGGTGCCGGGCCACCGCGTCGAGCTCGCCGTTCGCCACCGCCAGATGACGCCGGCGCAGTTCCTCGGGCGCGAGCTCGCGCAGCTCGCGCCGCGTCTCGGCGATCACCCGCGCGAGGCCGTCCACGTCGGCACGGACCCGTGCGGCGAGCTCGTTCACCCGGTCTTCCAGCTTGGTGACGAGTTCCCGGACGGCGACGAACAGGGCGTCGAAGGAGATGTCGCCGTCGTCGGACTGCCGAAGCGGCCCGGCCCAGCCCTCTGCGGTGTCGGCGCTCATCGCAGGACCGCCTCGATCTTGGCGCGGAGCGTCTCCGCGTTGAACGGTTTGACGATGTAGTTGTCCACCCCGGCCTCCTTGGCCGCGAGGACGTTCTCCTTGCGGCTTTCCGCCGTCACCATGATGAACGGGATGTCCCTGAGCTGGGGATCGGCGCGCACCGCCTTCAGCAGTTCGAGACCGGTCATGGGCTGCATGTTCCAGTCCGAGATCACCAGCCCGTAGGGTTTCTCCCGGAGCTTGCGCAGGGCGGTCGCCCCGTCGGTCGCCTCGTCGACGTTGGTGAAGTCGAGCTGGCGCAGCAGACTGCGGATGATCCGCAGCATGGTCCGGTAGTCGTCGACGATCAGGATGGGAATGTTCCTGTCCACGGCCATGGGCGCACCGTCTCCCCGCTGGAGCCGCCCACGGTTCTACCCCACATCCCCTAAGCGACGGTTAACGCCCCCGCGGAACACGCGACGCCCGCCGGCGATGCGGCGGGCGTCGGTGCGGTCGGGAAACCCGGACGCTTCAGAAGCCGGGTGGCGGCTCGAGGCCGAAGGCGGCGAGCCGCTCGCGGACCTCGGCGCACAGCCGCGCGAGTCCCGCCTCGTCCTCCGCCTCGGCGCGCACCACCAGCACCGGCTGGGTGTTGGACGCCCGCAGCAACCACCAGCCCTCGGGGCGCCGCACCCGCACCCCGTCGGTGCGGTCCACCTCCGCCCCTTCCGCCTCGAGCTGCCGGGCCACCTCGGCGACGATGCGGAACTTGTCCTCCTCGGGACAGTCGAAGCGCGTCTCGGGCGTGTTGACGACCTGTGGCAGGGTGTCGACGAAATCCGCGAGGGTGCGGGAGTCGCGCGCGAGGATGTCGAGCAGC
>BEIP01000083.1 GCA_002898955.1 bacterium HR39
TGCCGCCGAACGTCGAGCCCACCATCAGGGACCGCGACTTCACCATCTGCGTGATCGTGCCGCCGGCGGTGGCGGTCGAGGCCGCCGAGGAGGCCGCCGCCGGGGAAGAGGCGGGCGGGGAGGAGTGATCCGGCGCTGGCGGCCGGGAGGATCGGGCCGTGTGGCTGTGGGTCGGTCTCGGCAATCCCGGCCGCCGCTACGCCGGCAACCGCCACAACGTCGGCTTCATGGCCCTCGAGGCCATCGCCCGGCGCTGGAACGCGCCCGGCTGGCGCCGCCAGTTCGAGGGCGAGACCAGCGAGCTGCGCTTCGACGGTGAGCGCGTCGTGCTGCTGCTGCCGCAGACCTTCATGAACGAGTCGGGCCGCGCGGTGGCGGTGGCCGCCCGCTTCTTCCGCATCCCGCCCGAGCGCATCCTCGTCTTCCACGACGAGCTGGACCTGCCCACCGGGCGGGTGCGCATCAAGGAGGGCGGCGGCACGGCGGGGCACCGCGGCCTCGAGAGCATCGCGCAGCTGTTGGGAAGCCGCGACTTCTGGCGCGTGCGCATCGGCATCGGCCATCCCGGCTCGCGCGAGAAGGTGGTGGGCTGGGTGCTCTCGGATTTCCGCCCCGAGGAGCTGGAACTGATCGAGCCGGTGCTCGACGCCCTCGCGAGGCTCGCCCCCGAGCTCGCCGGGGGCCGCTTCGACCTCGTCCAGAACCGCCTCGCCGGGCTGTGGCGCGAGCTGGCCGGTGCCTCGAAACCGGGGCCGCAGGGCTCCATATCCGCTTCGTAGACCGTTCTGCCGACGCGGGATCGGACCGGGCTTCGCATGGGATTCGCCTGTGGCATCGTCGGCCTGCCCAATGTGGGCAAGTCGACCCTCTTCAACGCGCTGACCGAAAGCGCCGCGGCCGAGGCCGCCAACTACCCCTTCTGCACCATCGAGCCCAATGTGGGAATCGTGCCGGTGCCCGATCCGCGCCTCGACGTGATCGGCCGGCTCGCGAAGAGCGCGCGCATCGTCCCCACCCGCATCGAGATCCGCGACATCGCCGGGCTCGTGCGCGGCGCCTCGCGCGGCGAGGGCCTGGGCAACCGCTTCCTCGCCGCCATCCGCGAGGTGGACGCGGTGCTCCACGTGCTGCGCTGCTTCGAGGATCCCGACGTGGTGCACGTGGAAGGCGGCGTCGATCCGCTGCGCGATGCCGAACTGGTCGAGACGGAGCTGCTGCTCGCCGACATCGAGAGCCTGCAGCGCCAGAAGGAGGGGCTGGTGCGCCGGGCGCGGGGCGGCGAGCGCGAGGCGAAGGAGCGGCTCGCGCTGATCGAGCGCATCCTGCCCGTCATGGAGGAGGGCACCCCGGCCCGCGCGCTGGACCTCTCCGAGGACGAGCGGCGCCTCCTGCGCGGCTTCCACCTGCTGACGTCCAAGCCGGTCCTCTACGTCTGCAACGTCGAGGAGGACGCGGCCGCCACCGGCAACGCGCTCACCCGGGCGGTGGCGGAGATGGCCGAACGTCAGGGCGCCCGCACGCTGGTGGTGAGCGCGAAGGTGGAAGCGGAGCTGGTGGCGCTCGCTCCCGAGGAGCGGCGCGAATATCTGCAGGCGCTGGGGCTGGAGGAGCCGGGCCTCGCACGGGTGGTGCGCGAGGGCTACCGCCTGCTGGATCTCGTCACCTTCTTCACCGCCGGCCCCAGGGAGGCGCGGGCCTGGACGGTGCGCCGCGGCGCACGGGCGCCGGAGGCCGCCGGGGTGATCCACAGCGACTTCGAGCGCGGCTTCATCTGCGCGGAGGTGATCGCCTACGAGGACTACGTGGCCTGCGGCGGCGAGCAGGGCGCGAAGGACGCCGGGAAGATGCGCCTCGAGGGCCGCGACTACGTGATCCGCGACGGCGACATCTGCCTGTTCCGCTTCAACGTCTGAGCCGGCGGGGACCGCCGGCACGCCGAACGCCGGAATGCTCCGGCGGAGTGTGAGCGGACGCGCGGAAATCGCGCTTCGACAGTCGGTTGTCCGGTGATCCTGCAGCGGTTTCGCGCCCGGGCCGGCCGCCGTGCCGTCCGGCTTCAGGCGGCGAGGCGGGCGCGGGCCGCTTCCACCCGCCGGACCAGACCGTCGGGTGCGCACCAGCCGACGGTGACGGGCACCGCGCGCCCCGCTCCCAGCGCCAGCAGGGTGGGATAGCCGGAAACGCCGATTGCGGCCACGTCGGCCCACTCGCGCGCGAGCGCCGCGTCGGTGGCGGGATCGTGGAACAGGCGGTCGAAGTCGGCCCCGTCGACGCCGAACTCCCCGACCGCACAGGCGCGCAGCACGGCCGGATCCGTGGGATCCCCGCCCAGCGCATAGAAGCGCTCCTGGATGCGGTGGAAGAAGGTCAGCGCCAGCGCCGGCCACAGCGTGCGCATCACCAGCACCGCCTTCGAGGCGGGGCGGGTGTCGTAGACGAAGCCCTCGCGTTCCAGCACCTCCCACGCGAAGGGCTGGCCGGTGAGCACATGCACCCGCTCCCAGTGGCCGCGCACACGGGCCCGCTGGGCGTCGTCCATGGGCCGTTCGGCCCGGCGCGGATCGAAGCCGCCGAGCGCCAGGG
This sequence comes from bacterium HR39, assembly GCA_002898955.1. Classification (GTDB taxonomy): domain Bacteria; phylum Pseudomonadota; class Alphaproteobacteria; order Geminicoccales; family Geminicoccaceae; genus HRBIN39. The sequence goes on from BEIP01000083.1 coordinate 2,584, forward strand.
TGAGCGGGATGTCGGGGAGGGTCTCCTGCAGGTGCCGTAGCGCGGGCTGGAACCCCCAGCACCAGGAGCACATGGGATTGGCGACGTAGAGGAGTTCCACGCGGCCTCCCCGGAAATGGAAGAATGGTCGGAGTGGGGCGATTCGAACGCCCGACCCCCGCCTCCCGAAGGCGGTGCTCTACCAGGCTGAGCTACACTCCGACCGCGCCCGGGGATCTAGGCGAGCCCGCCCGTTCCGTCAACGCCCGACACGGCCGCGCGGGACATCGACCGTCTTGGCGCGGGCGGCCCCGGCGCGCTAACTCGGCGGCGGAGAGCCGGGGACGGAAGAGGGTGCTGGAGCGGCTTCGCGCCGAGATCGACCGCATCGACGACGAGCTCCTGGAGCTCCTCGCGCGGCGCATCGAACTCGCCGGCGACATCGCGCGGGAAAAGCGCAGCCGCGACGGCGAGGGGCCGGTGGTGCGCCCGGCGCGCGAGGCGGCCATTCTGCGCCGGCTGGTGCAACGGGCGGCGGGCCGCTTTCCGACCGATGCCCTCGTGCGCATCTGGCGCGAGCTCTTCGCCGCCACCAGCCGCGCCCAGCGGCCCTTCGCCGTGGCGGTCTTCGCCCGCAGCTGCCGCGAATATGAGGCGGTGCGCGATCATGTGGGTTCGGTGGTGCCGCTCCTGCGGGCGGAGTCCTGCGAACAGGCGGCGCGCATGTGGCAGGACGGCCGCGCCGAATTCCTCGCCCTGCCGCTCGATGCCGGAACGGCCACCTGGTGGCGCGGGCTGGCCGACAGGCCCGGGCGCGAGCCGGGGGCGGCCGTGCGGCTGCCCCTTTTCGTCCGCGAAGGGGAGGAGCCGCCGGTGCTGTTCCTCCTCGGCCGGGTGCCGCCCGAGCCCAGCGGCGCCGACCGCTCGCTGCTGATGGTGGAGCTCGACGACCTGCTGAGCCGCGCGGGCCTTCTGGAGGCGCTCGCCCGCGCCGGCGCCGCGCCGCAGCACCTGGCGCTCGTGGAGGAACCCGGCCGGGTGGTCCACTTCGTCGAGGTGGCCGGCTTCCTCGCCGGCGAGGAGGAGAGGAAGGCGGCGGGGCTGCTCGCGCCGGTGGCGGCGCACGTCTTGCGCGTCGCGGTCCTCGGCGCATATCCCGAACCGATGCGGCTTCCCGCCGCCTCCTGAAAGACGTCCTCCGGAGAGTGGATCCTTCCGATGGCGCCGAGACCGCGCCCCGGCATCCTCGACATCGAGCCCTATGTGGGCGGCCGCGCCGAGATCGACGGCCGTCCCGCCGTCAAGCTCTCCTCCAACGAGAACCCGCTCGGGCCGAGCCCGAAGGCGGTCGAGGCCTACCGCGAGGCCGCGGCGAGCCTGCACCGCTATCCCGACGGCGGTGCCGGGGCGCTGCGCGCGGCCATCGGCCGGCGCTTCAACCTCGATCCCGCCCGCATCGTCTGCGGCGCCGGCTCGGACGAGCTCATCTCGCTGCTGGTGCGCGCCTATGCCGGGCCCGGCGACGAGGTGCTGATGAGCCGCCACGGCTTCCTCATGTACAGGATCGCGGCCCTCGCCGCCGGCTGTCACGTGGTCATGGCGCCGGAGAAGGAGCTGCGTGCGGACGTGGACGCACTGCTCGCGCGGGTGAATTCGCGCACGCGCATCCTCTTCCTCGCCAATCCCAACAATCCGACCGGCTCGTATCTGACCGGCGAGGAACTGGCACGGCTCCGCCGCGAACTGCCGGAGGACGTGCTGCTGGTGATCGACGCGGCCTACGCGGAATATGCCGCGGACGCGCCGGACTACGACGACGGCAGCACGCTCGCCGCCACCCACGACAACGTCGTCATGACCCGCACCTTCTCCAAGCTCTTCGGTCTGGCCGCTCTGCGGCTGGGGTGGATGTACGCGCATCCCGCCATCTGCGACGTGATGCACCGGGTGCGCAATCCCTTCAACGTCTCCACCCCCGCCCAGATGGCCGGCATCGCCGCGCTCGCGGACCTCGACCACCAGGAGCGCTCGCGCGAGCACAACCGCCGCTGGCGGGCGTGGCTTGCGGACGCGATCGCGCGGCTCGGGCCGAAGGTGTGGCCGAGCGTCGCCAACTTCCTGCTGATCGAGTTCCCCCGCGAGCCCGGGCGCGATGCGGCCGCCGCCGAGGCCTTCCTCGAATCCGAAGGCATCATCCCGCGGCGCATGGACCCCTACGGCCTGCCCCACACGCTGCGGGTGAGCGTCGGGCTCGAGGAGGAGAACCGCAGGCTGGTCGAGGCCCTTGCCCGCTTCACCGGCCGGGAGGTGCGGTCGTGACCCCCTTCCGGCGCGTGGCGCTGCTCGGCATCGGCCTCATCAACGGCTCGCTGGCGCTGGTGCTGAAGAACCGCGGCGGGGCGGAGCACATCGTCGCCTGCGCCCGGCGCGAGGAGACCCGCCGGCGCGCCCTCGAGCTCGGCCTGTGCCACGAGGCGGTCGCCGATCCCGCCCGCGCGGTGGAGGGGGCGGATCTGGTGGTGCTGGGCGTTCCGCCCGGGGCCATGGGACAGGTGGCGGCGGCCATGGCGCCAGGGCTCGATCCCGCGGCCATCGTCACCGACGTGGGCTCCGTCAAGACCCGCATCATCGAGGAGGTGGTGCCGCACCTGCCCGACCCCTCCCGCTTCGTGCCCGGCCATCCGGTGGCCGGCACCGAGCACTCCGGGCCCGATGCCGCCTTCGAGACCCTGTTCGAGGGCCGGCGCACCATCCTCACCCCCATCGAGGACACCGATCGCGGGGCGGTGGGGCGGGTCGCGGAGATGTGGCGGCTCGCCGGCTCCGAGGTCGACACCATGACCCCGGAGCACCACGACCGGGTGCTCGCCATCACCTCGCACCTGCCGCACCTCATCGCCTACACCATCGTCGGCACGGTGGCCGATCTGGAAAAGCAGACGCAGAGCGAGGTGTTCAAGTACGCTGCCGGCGGCTTCACCGACTTCACCCGCATCGCCGCCTCCGATCCCGTCATGTGGCGCGACATCTTCCTCAACAACCGCGAGGCGGTGCTCGAGATGCTGGGGCGCTTCACCGAGGACCTCGTGCGCCTGCAGCGCGCCATCCGCTGGGGCGACGGCGACACCCTCTTCGAGCTGTTCTCGCGCACCCGGGCCATCCGCCGCGCCGTCATCAAGGCGGGCCAGGCCTACGAGCGCCGCCCGGTGCCGCCCACCGCCGCCGACGACGGTGCGGGCACGGCCGGCGACCACGGGGTAGACGGGACCCGCCCATGATCCACGTCTTCGGCTACGGCTCGCTGATGTGGAAGCCGGGCTTCCCGCACGTGCGGGCCGAGCGGGCGCGCCTTCGCGGCTTCCGCCGCAGCCTCTGCATCCTTTCGTACTGTCACCGCGGAACGCCGGAGCGTCCCGGCCTCGTCTTCGGGCTGGAGCCCGATCCGGAGGCCGTGACCGACGGCATGGCCTTCGCCGTCGATCCCGCGCTGGAAGCCGAAGTGCTCGCCTGTCTGGATGCCCGCGAACAGCCGACGGAGGTCTACCTGCGCCGCCGCCTGGCCGTGGAGCTGCCGGAGAGCGGCGCCACCGTCGAGGCGTGGGCCTATGTGGTGCGGCGCGATCATCCCCAGTACGCCGGCCGCCTCTCCATCGACGAGCGCCTCGCCCTGATCCGCCAGGGCCGCGGCCGCAGCGGTGCCTGCGTCGACTACGTGCTGGACACCCTGGAACAGCTGCGCGCCCTCGGGATCCACGATCCGGAGCTCGAGGAGATCGCGGCCCGGCTCGCCGCGGACGGGGAGCGGGGCGAAGGTGCGGACGGCCGCGTGCGGACGCCCTTGCCCGCGCGGTGAGGGCGGCCATCTGCGCCGCGGATCGTTCCGGGTGGCGACGGTGCTCGTGGAGCTCGCGGGCGTCGAGGTGGTGCTGGAGGGCCCCGAGGGGCCGGTCGAGGTGCTGCGCGGCGTGGATTT
>BEIP01000084.1 GCA_002898955.1 bacterium HR39
GCCGGAGGCCGTTTCCGCCGAGGCGTCCAGCTCCGTGCCGCCGGGCGCCTTCGCCCGCAGGCGCTCGAGGGACAGCGCGCCGTCCGGTGCGAGGCGCAGCCGCAGATCCGCCCCGCGAAGCGGCAGCGACGGGATGCGCGCGTGCTCGGCCACGAGATGCACTTCCGCCGCGAGCCCGCGCAGCTCTCCGAGCGCGACGAGGGATCCGGCCCCATCGAGGGCGAGCGCGGTGGCGGAGAGCTCCACGGCGAGATGCGGCGGCGTGCCGGGCCGCAGCCGGCCCGAGCCCGCGAGGGCGAGATCGCCCGCGGCGATCTGCAGGCGTTCGAACCGGAGCATCCCGTCTTCGCCCGCGAAGGCGGCGGCGACGGTGAGGGGAGCGGGGATCCGAGCGAGCAGGGCGTCGATGCCGGAGACCGGCAGCAGGGCCACGAGGGGACGGAAACGCGCGAGCGCCGGCGGGTCGGCGGCCACGAGGCGCAGCTCGCCCGCCGGAGCCGCCGCCGGCGTGCGCGGCAGCTCGCCGCGCAGGACGAGGCGCAGCAGCCGTCCGTCCGACCCGAGGTGGACGGCGACATCGAGCACGACGCGGCCCGGCCGCTCCTCGCCGCCGCCGCGCAGGGACAGGAGCTGTCCGGCGAGACGGCCGCGCGCCTCGAAGGTGAAGCCGCCCTGCGGCCGGGACGTCCACTGCGCCTCCAGCCCCGTCGCCTCGAGCGCGGTGCGCGGGTGACGCAGAAGGATGCGCCCGTCCACCACGGCCAGGTCCGCGGCCGGCGGTGGCGGAAGGGCCGCCGTCGCATCGAGCGTGAGATCGGGGCGCACCAGCCGCACCCGTGCCGGACGCAGGTCGAGCCGGAGCAGCGCGGCGGCGTCGAGCACCAGGTCGATGCGGTCGGCGCGCCCCGACAGGGTCGGGCCGGCGAGGCGCACCCGTGAGAGGGAGAGCTGGGGTCGGGGCAGCAGGTCGAGGCCGACGGGCCCGTCCACCGCGACCTGCACCCCAAGATCGCGCGCAAGGCGCTGCGCGAGGGCCCGCGCCGCCGCCTCGCGGTCGACCAGCAGCAGCGCCGCGAGGGCGCCCGCGGCGAAGGTGGCGAGGAGCAGGAGGGCGAGGACGACGAGGACGACGAGCCGGCGCACCACCGCCTCGGCCGATGGTCGGCGCGGGCGACCGTCGCACCGCGCAGGCGAAGGGGTATGCCCATCCACGCGATCTGTCGAGGACGGCAGGCACTCGCGGGCGGCCGTCGGCTTCCGCATTCGGGGCGCGGCTTCGACGCCGGATCCGGGTGAACCCCGTGTGCCGGGCCACCGTGGCGCTTGACGGCGCCTGGCGGTCCGTGCCAAAAATGGAACTGCAAGCAATCTTATGTCCGGGCCATCGCGAGGGGGGAAGCGGCATGCAGCCGGTCGTCCTGATCATCACCGTACTGGCGATGGCGGCGATCGCCGCCGTCTTCGCCTGGGCCATCTGGGCGCCACCGGGCGCCGTCGATCCCGAGCGGGCCGAGCGCTGGCGCATCCGGACGATCGTCGCGCTCACGCTCGCCGGTGTCGTGCTCGCCGCAATGACGCTCGTGCCCTGGCCGCACGCGCCGCAGGCGGGGCCGACGCCGGGGATCGTCGTCCATGCGCGTGGATACCAGTGGTACTGGGAGCTCGACCGCGACACGGTCCCCGCCGGCACGCCGGTGACGTTTCTCGCCAGCACGGCTGACGTGACCCACGGTTTCGGCGTCGCCGATCCGCAGGGTCGGCTGCTGTTCCAGGTCCAGGTCATTCCGGGGTACGTGAGTCGGGTGGACTGGACGTTCGACCGGCCGGGAACCTATCGGGTCATCTGCCTCGAATACTGCGGCATCGCCCATCACGAGATGATGGGCCAGCTCACCGTCCAGCCGGGAGTCTGAACCATGTCTCCACACCGGCCACTGCTCTCGCTGCGGACCGCGCGCGTGAGACCTCCACGCGCCTCGTTTACGGGACCCTGTTGCTCGCGGCCCTGGTCTTCCTGCTGCTGATGGTTTTCGGGCTGCTCATGCGCGCCGCCCAGGGCGGTCTCGTGGCCCTCGCGCCCGACCTGTTCTATCGCATCCTCACGGTCCACGGTGCCGGCATGGTGGGCACGGCGGGGCTGAGCGGGGCCGCCATCATGTGGTTCTTCGTGAACCGTCACGTGCCGTTGTCGCACGCCGTGTACGTCGCCTTCCTCGCCCTGTTCCTCGCCGGAGTGGTGTCGATCCTCGGTGCCGTGTTCGCGGGCGGTTTCGCCGGTGCGTGGACCTTCCTCTATCCACTGCCGGCCGTCAGCGGCGGCGCCTGGGATCCCCTCGCGGCGGTCGTCTTCCTGCTGGGCTATGTCGCCATCGGCGTAGGGTTCCTGCTGCTCCATCTCGACATCGGCAGGGCGTTGATCTCGGCCTGGGGCAGCATCCCGCGCGCCCTCGGCTGGCCCCTCGTCTTCGGCCGCGGCGGCGAGGCCCCACCGCCGACCGTGATCGCCGCGATGGCGGTGACGATTTTCAACACCATCGGGATCGTGGTGGGGGCGGCGGTCCTGATCTCGAGCATCGTCAATCTCGTCTTCCCCGGCTTTGCGGTCGACGCGCTGCTGGCGAAGAACATGATCTACTTCTTCGGACATGTGTTCATCAACGCATCCATTTACATGGCTGTGATCGCCGTGTACGAAATCGTTCCGGAATATACGGGCATGCCGTGGAAGGCCACCCGTCTCTTCGCCGCGACCTGGAGCGTCGTCCTGCTGTTCGTGATGGCCGTCTATCCTCACCACCTGCTCCAGGACGTGCCTCTGCCGGGGTGGACGATGGTGGTGGGGCAGGTGCTGTCGTACTACTCGGGCATTCCCGTGATCGCGGTGACGGCGTGGTCGCTGCTCGTGTACCTGCGCCGGGCGCAGTCGCTCGCATGGGATCTGCCGCTCGCCCTTCTGGTGCTGGGCGTGGCCGGCTGGTCGGCGGGCGTGGTGCCGGCGGTGATCGACGCCATCGTCGCCGTGAACCGTGTCATGCACAACACGCTGTGGGTGCCCGGACACTTCCACACCTATCTGCTGCTCGGCGAAGTGGCCATGGCCTTCGGTTTCCTGCTCCGCCTCGCCGCCGGGGAACGGTTCCGTTCCTTCACCGGTTTCGACCGCACGGCGCTCGTCCTCTATCTGGCGGGCGGGATCGGGCTGGTCCTGACCTTCCTGATCTCGGGAGCCGCTTCCATCCCGCGCCGTTTCGCCGTCCACCTGCCCGACTGGCAGCCGCTCGCCCTGATCGGCGCGGTGGCCGCGTCGCTCACCGTCGCCGGCGCCCTGCTCGTGGTGCTGCGCGCACTGAGCTCGCCCCGGGCCCGGGAGGCTGCATGAGGTGGGCCCCGATCATCGCGACCGTCGTCGCGGCGACGGGCGTCGTCGCGATGCTCGGTTGGGCGACCGACGGTTTCCGCGCGTTCACGGCCGAGGCCGCGCGGCGGCTCGCTGTGGTGGAGAGGTCGCCCGTGGTCCCGTCGGTGCGGGTCGAGACCATGGACGGGACGTGGATCACGGTCCCGCCCGTGGACGGCCGGGCGACGGTGGTGGAATTCGTCTACACGGGCTGTCCCACCATCTGTCGGGTCTCGGGTGAGGCCCTCGCCCGGCTGCGAGCACGGCTCGTGGAAACCGGGCTCGCCGGACGGGTGCTGATCGTCACCCTCTCCTTCGATCCGCAGACGGACACGCCGGAGTCCCTCGCCGACTGGGGGCGGCGGCACGGTGCCGACGGTCGCGTCTGGACCGTCGCGCGCCCGCGCCCGGCCGACCTGCCGGCACTCCTCGACGCGTACGGCATCGTGGTGATTCCCGACGGGGCCGGTGGCTGGGTGCACAACGCCGCCCTCCACGTGATCGATCCCTCCGGGCGCCTGCGTGCGATCCTCGACGTGGAGGACGTCCGCGGCGCCGAGGCGGCAGTGCGGGACGCGCTGGGGTGAACCGCCGGCGACGCGTCCTCGCCGCCCTGGCTCTGGTCGCCGTGGCGGCGCTGCTGCGGGAGCCGCTGGAGGCCCGACTTGCGACCCACGTGCTGGCGCAGATGCCGTTGCTCGTTGCCGCCGGTGTCATCCTCGCCCCCTGCTTCGACGTCCTGGACGGGGAGTGGAACCGGGGCGGGACGGCGGCGCTGGTGGTGGCGGCGGGTTGTCTGGCCGTGTGGATGCTGCCGCGCTCGGTCGACGCCGCCCTGCGCGATCCCGTCGCGGAACTCGCCAAGTTCGCGAGCCTGCCGGTGCTGGGCGGGGCGCCGCTGGCGCTCGGGGTGCGGCGTGCGCCGCCGTTGCTGCGCGCCTTTCTCGCCGCCCAGGCGGTCGCCATGTGTGGGGTACTGGCCTTCCTCTACACCCACGCGCCCGTTCGTCTCTGCAACGGGTACACGGAGGAGGCGCAGCGGGAACTGGGCATCGGCTTCCTCGCCCTCGGCCTCGCCCTGGCATTCGCCTTCGTGCTGCCGCTGTTCGACGCGCCCGACCGTCCGGCCGCCCCGTCCGGCCCGACCGGCATCGATGCCGGGGGCGCTGCCGGGAAGTCCGCCGACGATACCTGCCCTGTGTCGACGGTGTGCGAGATCGCAGGTTCCGCCAGCCCACCCTCTGTCTGCGCGAAGTCGACGGGCGGGAGCGGCCGGAGGGGGACACCGGGGTGTTGGTCGGGGCGGGCGGATTCGAACCGCCGACCTGCTGCACCCAAAGCAGCCGCGCTACCAGCCTGCGCTACGCCCCGCCACCGGCGAAGGTAGTCGGGCCGGCTGCAACCCGCAACGGGACGGAAGACCGTCCGGCCGGCGGTCCTGCGGCGTGCCTTGTCCGGCCGCCCGGTAGGGCCCATGCTTCCGCCGGGGGAAGGGACGGAGCGATGCGCACGGACCGACGCGGCAGTCTCGGCCTCCTCGCCGCCGGCGCGGTGTTCCCTCTGGTGCGCCCGCCGCGCAGCCGCGAGCTGCGCTTCGGCCTCACGCCCGTGGTGCTCGACGACGACCGGGTGCTCATGGAGGGGCTCGAAGGGTATCTGCGCCGGGTAACCAACTTCGACGTGCTGATCGTGCGCCGGCGCACCTATCAGGAGATCACCACCCTGCTGCTGGCCGGCCAGCTCGATGCGGCGTGGATCTGCGGCTATCCCTTCGTCCAGTTCCGCGACCGGCTGGAGCTGGTGGCGGTGCCGCTCTGGCGCGGCCGACCCCTCTACCGCTCCTACGTGATCGTACCCGCGGACGGCACCGCCGAGCGGCTTTCCGATCTGCGTGGCACCGTCCACGCCTTCTCCGATCCCGATTCCAACTCCGGCTGGCTCGCCACCACCGCCGAACTGGTGCGCCGCGGCGAGGAGCCGGGCCGCTTCTTCCGCCACGTGTTCTTCACCTACGCCCATCGCAAGGTGGCCCGCGCGGTGGCGGCGCGGCTCGCCGACGGCGGCAGCATCGACGGCTACGTCTTCGAGGTGCTGCGCGAGGTGGAGCCGGAGCTCGCGGCCCGCTGTCGGGTGCTGCGCCGCTCGCCGCTGTTCGGCTTTCCGCCGGTGGCCTGCCGGCGGCTCGACGCCGGTTCGGAACCGGTGCTGCGGCTGCGCGAGGCGCTGCTGGCGATGGCGGAGGAGCCCGACGGGCGGGCGGTGCTCGCCCACCTGCGCCTCGACGGCTTCACCGCCGGCACGCCGGACCTGTTCGGCTCCATCGCCGCCAACGCGCGGCTGGTGGCACGGGCGCTCGGCTGAGGCGGACCGTGCGGCTGCTCCGTCCGCGTTCCTGGCCACTCGCCGTCCGCGTTCCCGCCGCGGCGGCGCTTTTGGTGGCGCTCGCCGGGGCGGTGGCCTCCTGGTCGGTGCTGGCCAGCCTCGCGCGGGTGCAGGAGCGCCACCTGCGCGAAGCGGTGGACGCCCGCATCGCCACCCTCGCCCCATCGCTGCACACGGGCGTGGTGCGCCTCGACATCTGGCAGCTCTTCGAGGCCCTCGACGGGCTGGTGCGTGAACCGGCCGGCCTGCCGGTGCGCTTCGCCGCTGTGCTGGATGCGACCGGCCGGGTGCTGGCGGCGAGCGACCCGCGCCGTGCCCCCACCCTCGCGCCGCCGGCCCCGGGTCTCGCCGCCCGCATCGCCCGCGCCGGCGCGGGGCCGGTCTTCGACGATGCGGAGGCGGAGGCCCTGGTGCTGCTGCCCGTGGGCGAGGGCGGGGCACGTCTTTACGCCGAGATCGACGTGGCGGCGCTCTTGGCCGAGCGCCGGCGGGCCTTCCTGCTGCTGATCGCCGCCAATTCCGCCTTCGTGCTGCTGGTGGCCGCCCTCGCTTGGCTGCTGGTACGGCGCATGCTCGTGCCTCTCGACCGGCTCGCGGCCGCCTTCGCGGAAGTGGAGCGCACGGGCAGTACCGACGTGCCGGCCCCGCGGCCCG
>BEIP01000085.1 GCA_002898955.1 bacterium HR39
CACGTGCTGGGCGAGGCGGTGCTGATGGGCACCTACCAGAAGAAGCGGCGCTGAGGGGCCGGACGGTGAAGGTGAGCGCGGGGCTCCTCCCGTTCCGCCGCCGCGACGGGCGCATCGAGGTGATGCTGGTGCATCCGGGCGGTCCCTTCTTCGCCCGGCGCCGAGACGGCGTGTGGTCGATCGCCAAGGGCGAGATCGACCCGGGTGAGGACGCGCTGGCGGCGGCCGTGCGCGAGTTCCGGGAGGAGACGGGCTTCGAGCCGCACGGGCCCTTCCTCCCGCTCGGCACCGTGCGCCAGCACGCCGGCAAGATCGTCCAGGCCTGGGCCTTCGCGGGCGACTACGACACCGCGAGGCTGCGCAGCAACACCTTCACCATGGAGTGGCCGCCGGGCTCGGGCCGCATCGCGGAGTTCCCCGAGGTGGACCGCGCCGCCTGGTTCGACCTCGACGAGGCGCGCCGGCGCATCCTGCCCGGCCAGCGGCCGCTTCTGGACGTGCTGGAGCGGATCCTCGCGGGCGAGGACGCGGGGTCGGAGGAAGAGGTACCGCAGACCGAACCATCCTCGCAGGGAGACGGACGATGAGCGAGGCGAGCGGAGCACCGGTGCGCATCCATCCGCCCCACGGCACGGTGATCGCCTGCGAGAGCGGGGCGAGCCGCTATGCCGTGGACCTGTGGGCGGGCCGCCATCACCTGGTGGCGGACGAGCCGAAGGAGGCGGGCGGCGGCGACCTGGGGCCGAACCCTTACGAGCTGCTCGCTGCGGCGCTGGCCGCCTGCACCACCATGACGCTCCGCATGTACGCCGATCGCAAGGGCTGGCCGGTGCGGCGCATCTCGGTGGCCGTCACCCACCGCAAGGTGCACGCGCGCGACTGCGCCGACTGCGAGACGAAGGAGGGCTTCGTGGACGTGCTGGAGCGGGTGATCGAGCTCGAGGGCGAGCTCTCGGAAGAGCAGCGCCAGCGTCTCCTGGAGATCGCGAACCGCTGTCCGGTGCACCGCACCCTCACCGGTGAAGTGAAGATCCGCAGCCGCCTCGCGCGGGTGATGCCGCAGGAGGTCCCGGGAGGATGAGACGGGAGCGGGTGCGGCACGATGGTCGCGCCCGCGTTGCGCGCCTCGTGCCGCGGCCCAGAATCGCGCAGCGAGCAGGGTCGGATGGAGGAGGGAAGGCGATGGGCCGGTACGCGGAAATCTACCGCCGCTCGCTGGAGGACCCGGAGGGGTTCTGGGCGGAGCAGGCCGGGAAGATCGACTGGGAGAAGCGCTGGGATCGCGTCCTCGACGACTCCAACCCGCCCTTCTACCGCTGGTTCCGCGGCGGCGTGCTCAACACCTGCTGGAACGCGGTGGACCGCCACGTGGAGCGCGGGCGCGGCGACCAGCCGGCGCTGATCTACGACTCGGCCATGACCGGCGAGATCCGCAGGATCACCTACCGCGAGCTGCAGCGGCAGGTGGCGCTCTTCGCCGGCGTGCTGAAGAAGTACGGCGTGGAGAAGGGCGATCGGGTGATCATCTACATGCCGATGGTGCCCGAGGCCATCGTCGCCATGCTGGCCTGCGCGCGCATCGGCGCCATCCACTCGGTGGTCTTCGGCGGCTTCGCCTCCAGCGAGCTCGCGACCCGCATCGACGACGCGAAGCCGAAGCTCGTGGTCTCCGCCTCCTGCGGCCTCGAGCCGGGCAAGGTGGTGGCCTACAAGCCGCTCCTGGACGGGGCCATCGCCATGGCCCGCCACAGGCCCGAGCGCTGCATCGTGCTGCAGCGGCCGCAGCTTCGCGCCGAGCTCGATCCGGCGCGGGACGTGGAGTGGCACGACGCCCACGAGGGGGCGCAGCCGGCCGACTGCGTGCCGGTGCAGGCCACCGATCCGCTCTACATCCTCTACACCTCCGGCACCACCGGCCAGCCCAAGGGCATCGTCCGGGACAACGGCGGCCACGCCGTGGCGCTGTACTGGACGATGAAGAACATCTACAACGTGAACCCCGGCGAGGTCTACTGGGCGGCCTCGGACATCGGCTGGGTGGTGGGCCACAGCTACATCGTCTACGGGCCGCTCCTGCACGGCAACACCACCGTGGTCTACGAGGGCAAGCCGGTGGGCACGCCCGATGCCGGCGCCTTCTGGCGGGTGATCAGCCAGCACGACGTCAGGGTGCTGTTCACCGCGCCCACGGCCTTCCGCGCCATCAAGCGCGAGGACCCGAACGGGGAGTACATGAAGAAGTACGACCTCTCGGGCTTCCGGGCGCTGTTCCTGGCCGGCGAGCGCTGCGATCCCGACACGCTGCTGTGGGCGCAGGAGAAGCTCGGCGTGCCGGTGATCGACCACTGGTGGCAGACGGAGACGGGCTGGGCCATCTGCGCCAATCCGCTCGGCATCGAGACGCTGCCCGTCAAGCCGGGTTCGCCCTCGGTGCCCATGCCGGGGTACGACGTGCGGGTGTTCGACGAGGAGGGGCGCGAGCTGCCGCCGAAGGCGCTCGGTGCCATCGTCGTCCGCCTGCCGCTGCCGCCCGGCACGCTGCCCACGCTGTGGAACGCCGACGAGCGCTTCGTCCAGTCCTATCTCTCGCGCTATCCCGGCTGGTACCTGACGGGAGATGCCGGATACAGGGACGAGGACGGTTACCTCTTCATCATGACCCGCATCGACGACGTGATCAACGTGGCGGGTCACCGGCTCTCCACCGGCGCCATGGAGGAGGTGATCGCGGCGCATCCCGACGTGGCCGAGTGCGCGGTGATCGGCGTGGCCGACGAGCTCAAGGGCGAGCTGCCGCTCGCCTTCGTGGTGCTCAAGGCCGGGGTGACGCGCGATCCGGAGGAGATCAGGCGGGAACTGGTCCAGCGGGTGCGCGAGACCATCGGCCCGGTGGCGGCGTTCCGGCTGGTGGCCATCGTCAAGCGGCTGCCGAAGACGCGCTCGGGCAAGATCCTGCGCGGCACGATGAAAAAGATCGCCGATTCGACGCCGTGGAAGATGCCGGCCACCATCGACGATCCGGCGATCCTCGACGAGATCACCGAAGCCCTGCGCGAACTGGGCTATGCGAAGACGCCGAGCCGCGTGGACGCCTGAAGAGGCGCCGCGCGATCCGCGGAAACGCCGGCAAGGACCCGAACCCGCGAAGAAGGCCGCCCGACCACGGGCGGCCTCCATTTTCGAACGCGTCCGGAGACCTCGCGTGTGTCCGCAGGAGCACGCGGCTGCACGAGCTACGAGCGTATCGGTCGCTCCGTCGGGAGGCGCTCACCCTGTCCTGCGGGCGTCACCTCCGGCACCGGGCTGACTGAGAGTAGGCGATCATCGGATCAGCGGAGGCTAGCGGGTAGCGCGCCGTCATCTCCCCGCATCTCGCCTCATCTCGCCGCATCTCGGCGCAACGTGCCGCAACCGTGTCCTTCCAGGCCGCTTCCGCACGGCCCCGATCCTTACGAGCCGTAAGAATCCACCGCGCCGCCAGCCCCGGCGGACGGCCTGTTTCCGCCTGCCTCCCCGTCCCGGCTGATTCGGTGTCAGCCAAGACCCGGATTTCGGAACACGGAGGACAGAGGACGGAGTCCGAAAGAGGCAGCCCCGCCCGGCACCGTGATCCCGTCGGCCGGGCTTCCGCCGCTGCGCTTCCGTGCTCTGTCCTGCGTTTTTCCGGTCTCCGACCCGTCCGGATCCCTCCTCCAGCAGGGCAAGCGGCAGGACCACGAACCGAGAGGAAACGAACAATGTGGCAGACCTACGCGGTCTCAATCCCTCTGTAGCAGGACAAGTGGCCGGACGGACCCCCTCCGCAAATCCGCCGCGCGCAAGGGGTTGGAAGACCGATCAGCCGGATCCGGTCGTACACGAAAAATTCGGCAAAATGCCCACGGGGGTCGTACGGGCCCGCATGGAGCACGCGTGCGGGCGGATCGCGGCAGGTCCTTGCACCGCAACACTCTCGCCGCTCCCGCCCGCGGCGCTTCCCGACGCCTCCATGATGTCACGGAGCGCTGGCCGAGGGAAGTCTCAGGAGACCTCAGCGCCGCCCTCGACTTCCCGCCATCGTCCCGCCGCTAACACGGATCGCCGGGGCGGTCAAGCGCGGAGGCGAAGCCCAGGTCGCGGACGTCCCGCTCCCGTTCACGGAACGTTAACGACTGCGCGCCAGAATCCGCGGACGGTGGGAAAGGCCCCGCCGCGCCCGGGGACCGCCGCGCCTTTTCCACCATCCGGACGGTAGCACCAAAGTGTCAACACCCGGTTAAGGGCCGGGTACCCGTCCGGGACAGGTGCGGGATCACGAATTTCGAGTCCCGCCCGAAGGAAGTGGGGAGCGGGCGTTCACCTGGCCTTAACGACTCCACGCCAGAATCCGCACATGGTGGGAGAGGTGCCGCCGCGCCGGGGCATTGCCGCGCCTTTTCCACCGTCCGGACGATAGCGCGGAGGTGTCAACGGCCGGTTGAGGGCGGGGAGGCAGTCCGGACGCGTGCGGGAGCCGGAAAGGGACGGCGCCGGATGCCGGAATGGCGACGTCGACGGGGAGCCGGAACGGACCGGCGGGACGGCTGTCCCGGCGGAAACCGGCCATGGCCGCGGCCCTCTGCGTTGCCGCCGTTGGCACTCGCGGCGCCATCGCGCGCCGGCGGCGGCAGCACGACTTGGCCATGCCCGCGACACTTCCCGCGAAGGCGATGGGGGCCGCCCGGAGGCGGCCCCACGTCGCCAACCGCAGGCGGGTCTCAGCCCAGCGCCGCCTGGATGGCGCGCTTGGCCATGACCTTGACCAGATGCGCCCGGTATTCGGCCGAGGCGTGGATGTCGGAATTCAGCCCCGACGGATCCACCGCGATGCCGTCCGCCGCATCCGGCGCGAAGTTCGCCGCCAGCGCCTGCTCGAGGGCGGTCAGGCGGAACACGCAGGGCGCCGCACCCGTCACCGCCACCCGCACGCCGTCGGCGAACTGCGCGACGAACACCCCCACCACCGCATAGCGCGAGGCCGGGTTGGGGAACTTGGCATAGCCCGCCCGCTCCGGCACCGGGAAGGAGACGGCCGTCACCAGCTCGTCCGGCCCGAGGGCGGTTTCGAACATGCCGGTGAAGAAGTCGTCGGCCGCGATCTCGCGCCGGTCGGTCCTCACCGTCGCCCCGCAGCCCAGTACGCCCGCCGGCCAGTCGGCGGCCGGGTCGTTGTTGGCGATGGATCCGCCGATGGTGCCCCGGTTGCGCACCTGCGGATCGCCGATGAGCCCGGCCAGGGTGGCGAGCGCCGGGATGCGGCTTCGCACCAGATCCGACGCCTCCACCTCGCCGTGCGGGGTGAGCGCCCCGATCACGATGCGCCCGCCCTCTTCGCGGATGCCGCGAAGATCCGCGATGCCCGAGAGGTCGACGAGATCCGAGGGCCGCGCGAGGCGCTGCTTGAGGGTCGGGATCAGCGTGTGGCCGCCGGCCAGCACCTTGGCCTCGGGACGGCTCTTCAGGAGCTGCAGCGCCTCCTGCAGCGAGGACGGACGGTGATACTCGAACGCGTACATGTGGCTGCCTCCCTCATTCGGCCGCCTGCGGCATGCGCACGCTGCGGATCGCCCGCCAGACCCTCTCCGGAGTGGCCGGCATCTCGATGCGCACGCCGATGGCATCCCAGATGGCGTTCATCAGCGCCGCCGGCGCGCCGATGGCGCCCGCCTCGCCGGCACCCTTCGCCCCCAGCGTGTTCGAGGGCGTGGGCGAGCCCGGCGCGAACTCGACGGTGAAGCTCGGCACGTCGTCCGCCCGCGGCAGGGCGTAGTCCATGAAGGACCCGGTGAGCAGCTGACCGGAGTCGCGGTCGTAGACGGCGTGCTCCAGCATCGCCTGGCCGATGCCCTGTACCAGACCGCCGTGCACCTGCCCCTCGACGATGAGCGGATTGATCACCCGGCCGAAGTCGTCCACCGCCACCCACTTGTCGATGGTGACCTTCCCGGTGTCGGGATCCACCTCGACCTCGCAGACGTAGGTGCCCGAGGGGAAGGTGAAGTTGGGCGGATCGAAGAAGGCCGAGGCCTCGAGACCGGGCTCCAGGTCCTCCGGATAGTCGGCCGGCACGTAGGCGGCGAAGGCGATCTCCTGGATCGTCTTCTGCCGGTCGGTGCCCTTCACCCGGAACACGCCAGCATGGAACTCGATGTCGGCCTCGGAGGCCTCCAGCAGGTGGGCGGCGATCTTCTTCCCCTTCTCGATGATCTTGTTGCAGGCGCGCAGGATCGCCTCGCCGCCCACCGCCTGCGAGCGCGAGCCGTAGGTGCCGAGCCCCACCGGCGTCTGGGCGGTGTCGCCGTGGATGACCTCCACGTCCTCGAAGGGCACGCCGAGCGCCTCGGCCACGAGCTGGCTGAAGGTGGTCTCGTGCCCCTGGCCGTGGGTGTGGGTGCCGGTGAAG
>BEIP01000086.1 GCA_002898955.1 bacterium HR39
ATGCCCTCCTCCTCGATGGCCCGCGCGGCGGCTTCCGCGGAAAAGCGCGGCACGAGCCGCACCTCGGCGCCGTGGAACAGCGCGCCGAGGAAGACGGAGGCGAGGCCGAAGATGTGGGTGATCGGCAGGACGGCGTAGACCGTGTCCTGCGGCGAGACCCCGCGCAGGCCGGCCGAGTGCTCGGCCACGAACAGCAGATTGGCGTGGGTGAGCATCACGCCCTTCGGCCGGCCGGTGGTGCCGGAGGTGTACATGAGCGCCGCCACCTGCTCTTCCGGCGCCGGGTGGCCGGGCTCGGCACCGCGCACACCGCGATCGAGCAGGTGGATGCCGAAGCGGCCGAGCTCGACGGGATCCGCCCCGAAGCGGCGGGCGTGTTCGGCGGCCTCGGGCGAGGTGTCGGTGCAGAAGAGGACGAAGGCGGGATCGGCATGCTCGACGATGGCGGTGATCTCGACCGGCGTGAGGCGGGCGTTCACCGGTGCCACCCGGGCGTCCCGGGCGGTGACGGCGAAGAGGGCACAGGCGAGCGCCGCGCCGTTCTCGCCCACCACGACCACCCGCATGCCGCGGCGCAGACCCAGCCGGGCGAGTGCCACCGAGAGCTGCACCACCTCCCAGTGGAGCTCGCGGCCGGTGAAGGTGCGGGCGGGATCGCGCAGCACCACGCGCCCGCCGGCCCGCTCCGCCAGCTCCTCGACGATCTCGGCGATGCGGGCGTGGCGCGGCCGCCAGCCGCCTGCGGCCCTGCGGCGCGCCGGACTCATGCGTCCTCCCGGAACTGCCGCAGCATCTCGCGGGCGATCACCAGCTGCTGGATCTGGCTGGTGCCCTCGTAGATGCGGAACAGCCGCACGTCGCGGTAGAACCGCTCGACCGCATAGTCGCGCATGTAGCCGTTGCCTCCGTGGATCTGCACGGCCCGGTCGGCCACCCGCCCCACCATCTCCGAGGCGAAGTACTTGCAGCACGCCGCCAGCATGGTGACGCGCTCTCCCGCATCCCAGCGGGCCGCGGCATCCTGGACCATGGTGCGGGCCGCGTAGGCCTCGGCCCGGCTGTCGGCCAGCATGGCCTGCACGAGCTGGAACTCGGCGATGGGCCGGCCGAACTGCACCCGCTGGGTGGCGTAGGACAGGCTCTCGTGGATCAGCCGCTCCGCCACGCCCACGCACACGGCGGCGATGTGGATGCGGCCGCGGTCCAGCACCTTCATGGCGGTGCGGAAGCCCTGCCCCTCCACCCCGCCGAGGAGCTGCGAGGCCGGCACGCGGCAGTCCTCGAAGACGACGTCGGCGGTGTGCGCGCCCTGCTGGCCCATCTTGCGATCGGGCGGCCCCACCCGCAGCCCCGGCGTGTCCCGCTCGACGAGGAAGGCGGAGATGCCGCGCGCGCCGAGCTCGCGCGGGCCGGTGCGGGCCATCACCGTGAACAGCCCCGCCTCCGGCGCGTTGGTGATGTAGCGTTTGGTGCCGTTGAGGACGTAGTGGTTGCCGTCGCGCACGGCGGTGGTGCGCAGGCTCGCCGCGTCCGATCCGGCATCGGGCTCGGTCAGGCAGAAACTGGCGATCAGCTCGCCCGAGGCGAGGCGCGGCAGATAGCGGCGCTTCTGTTCCTCGGTGCCGTCCATGACGATGCCCTGCGAGCCGATGCCGTTGTTGGTGCCGATCAGCGAGCGGAAGGCGGGCGAGGTCCAGCCGAGCTCGAAGGCGATGCGGATCTCCTCGGAGAGCGACAGCCCGAGGCCGCCGTACTCCTGGGGAATCGAGAGGCCGAAGAGGCCGAGCTGCCTCATCTGCTCGACGATCTCGGGCGGGATGCGGTCGCTCTCGGCGACCTCCGCCTCGCGCGGCACCAGGCGCTCGCGCACGAAGCGCCGCACCGTCGCCACGAGCTGTTCGAGCGTCTCGGAATCCACCGCCATTCGCCGCCTCCCCGGAGCCCCGCCGTGCCGTCCGGGCGCATGGGCGGGGCCGCAACGTGCGCCGCGGCCGCACATAGCCCCGATCCGCACCGCGGTCGAGACGGCCGCCGCGCCGGCTTGACGTTCCGGCGCGGGAAGATCCCAGCTCCCGGACGGACCGATCCGGGGCGCAGGCATGTCCGGACATCACGTACACCATCCGCATCACGCGCACGAGGCACGCGAAGCAGGCGCTCACGCCACCCACGGGGGTCACGCCGGCCACGACCACGCCGCCATGGTGGCGGACTTCCGCCGGCGGTTCGTCGTGGTGGCGGTCCTCACCGTGCCGATCCTGCTGCTGGATCCCGGCCTGCGGCATCTGCTCGGCGTGGCTCCGCCGCCGCGCTTTCCGGGCGATCGGGTCGTCCTGTTCGCGCTCGCGGCGGCGGTCTACGGCTACGGCGGACTTCCCTTCCTGCGCGGTCTCGCGGAGGAGCTGCGCGCCCGCCGTCCCGGGATGATGACGCTGGTCGGCGTCGCCGTCACGGTGGCCTTCGTCTATTCGGCGGCGGTGACCTTCGGCCTTCCCGGCAGGCCCTTCTACTGGGAACTGGCCACCCTCGTCGCGGTGATGCTGCTGGGCCACTGGATCGAGGCCCGCTCCGTGCTGGGCGCCTCGGGCGCCCTGCAGGCGCTGGTGCGGCTTCTGCCGGCACGCGCGGTGCGCATCGCGCCGGACGGGCGCCAGGAGGAGGTGCCGGTCGAGGAGCTCGTTCCGGGCGATCGCGTGCTGGTGCGCCCGGGCGAGCGGGTGCCCACCGACGGCGTGATCGTCGAGGGGCGTTCCAGCTTCGACGAGAGCATGCTGACGGGCGAATCGCGCCCGGTGGAGAAGGGGCCCGGTGATCGGGTGATCGCCGGCGCGGTGAACGGCGAGGGTGCGGTGGTGATCGCGGTCGAGCGCACCGGCCGCGAGACCTACCTCGCCCAGGTCATCGACCTGGTGCGCCGGGCGCAGGAGACCCGCTCGCGCACCCAGGACATCGCGGATCGCGCCGCGGCCTGGCTCACCCTCGTGGCGCTGGGCGGCGGAGGCGTGACCTTCCTCGCCTGGCTCTTCGCCGGCTATCCGGTCTCCTTCGCCCTCGAGCGGATGGTCACGGTGATGGTCATCGCCTGTCCCCACGCGCTGGGACTCGCCGTGCCGCTGGTGGTGGCGGTGAGCATCGAGCTCGCCGCCCGCAACGGCCTGCTGGTGCGCGACCGCGCGGCCTTCGAACGGGCACGGCTGCTCGATGCGGTGGTGTTCGACAAGACCGGCACGCTGACCGAGGGCCGCTTCGAGGTGGCGAGCGTGGTGCCGCTCGCCGATCTGCCGGAGGAGGAAGCGCTGCGGCTGGCGGCAGGCCTCGAGAGTGCTTCCGAGCACCCCATCGCGCAGGGGATCGTGCGCTCGGCGAAGGAGCGCGGCCTCGCGCTGCCGACACCTGCCGAGGTGCGGGCGATCCCCGGTCGTGGCGTGGAGGGCCGGGTGGAGGATCGCCGGCTGGCGCTCGTGAGCCCGGGCCACCTCCGGGAGCAGGGCGCCCTGCCCGAGGATCCCCGCCTCACGCGCCTCTTCGACGAGGGCTACACCGTCGTCTTCCTCGTCGAGGACGGGCGTCCGCTCGCCGCCCTCGCGCTGGGCGACCGCATCCGCCCCGAGTCCTTCGAGGCGATCCGCCGGCTGCGGGCCATGGGGCTGCGCTGCATGATGCTGACCGGCGACGGACGCGCGGTGGCGCAGCGGGTGGCTGCCGAACTCGGCCTCGACGAATGGTTCGCCGAGGTGCTGCCCCACCAGAAGGCCGACGTGATCCGCGACCTGCGCGGCCGCGGGCTGGTGGTGGCGATGGTGGGGGACGGCGTCAACGACGCGCCGGCGCTGGTGGAGGCGGATGTGGGCATCGCCATCGGGGCGGGGACCGACGTGGCGGTCGAATCGGCCGACATCGTGCTGGTGCGCAACGATCCGCGCGACGTGGCGGCCATCCTCGGCCTCGCCCGTGCCACCTACGCGAAGATGGTTCAGAACCTGGCGTGGGCGGCCGGGTACAACGTGGTGGCCATCCCCCTCGCCGCGGGCGTGGCGGCACCGTGGGGCATCCTGCTGACGCCCGCCGTCGGCGCGGCGCTCATGTCGCTCTCGACGGTGATCGTGGCGATCAACGCCCAACTGCTGCGCCGGGCCGGACCCGGCCGCGAAAGGGAGGCTCCGGCGCCGCGGGCGGAACCCGCTCCGGCTGCCGGCTCCTGAGGCTCAGTGCGGCACCACGAGGTGGCTGTCGGGGCAGAAGGAGGCCTCGCAGGCGAGCTCCATCTCGAGGGTGGAGTGGCCGATGTCGAAGCGCTCGGCCAGCATCGCCTTCACCCGGTGCTTGACCGTCTCGATCTCGGCCGCCGAGGTGGTGTCGGGCACCACCACATGGGCCTCGAGGGACAGCTCGCGCTCGGTGATCTGCCACAGGTGCAGGTGGTGGACGTCGAGCACGCCCGGCACCCGGCGGATGGCCGCCGCCACCTCCTCGGGGTCGAGGCCGAGCGGGGTGGCACCCATGAGCAGGCGCACCACCGGCACCATCTCGAGCAGGCCGTGGGCGAGGATGTAGCCGGCGATCAGGAGCGTGACGAGCGGATCCACCCACAGCCAGCCGAAGGCCCACACCGCGAAGCCGGCGACGACGACGGCGACGCTGCCGAGCGCGTCGGCGATGTTGTGGAGGAAGGCGGCGCGCACGTTGACGCTCTCGCGGGCGAGCCGCGCCACCAGCAGCGCCGTCGCCGTGTCGATCACCAGCGCCACCCCGGCCACCGCCATCACCCAGGCGCCCGCCACCGGCTCGGGTACGAAGAGGCGCACCAGCGCCTCCCACAGCAGGTAGAGGCCGATGGCGACCAGCGTGGTGAGGTTGACGAGCGCCGCAACCGGCTCGGCCCGGCCGTAGCCGAAGGTCATGCCGGGGTGGGCCGGCCAGCGGGCGATGCGGCGTGCGGCCAGCGCCACCGCCAGCGCCAGCGCGTCGCTCAGATTGTGGACGGCGTCGGCCACCAGCGCGAGGCTGCCGGCCAGCACGCCGGCCACGATCTGCACCACCGTGAGCAGCAGGTTGACGGCGGTGGCGAGGACGAGCGGCCGCTCGCCGGGCCCCTCCCCCGCATGGGCGGGGGCGTGACGGTGGTGTCCGTGCGCGTGGCGATGCACGCTCCGCGACCTCCCGCGCGGGCCGCCGCGCGGCTCAGGCCTGCGGCCGCAGGTCCGGCGGCGTGGCCTCGGCGCGCAGCAGGCCGATCACCCGGTCGAGCTCCAGCGTCTCCTGGCCCGTCTCGCCCAGCCGGCGCATCGCCACGGTGCGCTCTTCCACCTCGCGTTTGCCGACGGCGAGGATCACCGGGACCTTGGCCAGCGAGTGCTGGCGCACCTTGTAGGAGATCTTGTCGGGGCCGGTGTCCAGCTCGACCCGCAGCCCCGCCTCGCCGAGCTTCGCGGCCACCTCGGCGGCGTAACCATCGGCCTCGTTGGTGATGGTGGCCACCACCACCTGGACGGGCACGAGCCACAGCGGCAGCCGGCCGGCGTAGTGCTCCAGCAGCACGCCGATGAAACGCTCGAAGCTGCCGAGAATGGCCCGGTGCAGCATCACCGGCCGGTGCCTGGCCCCGTCGGGGCCGATGTAGGAGGCATCGAGGCGCTCGGGCAGCACGAAGTCCACCTGCAGCGTGCCGCACTGCCAGTCGCGGCCGATGGCGTCCTTGAGCACGAACTCGAGCTTCGGCCCGTAGAAGGCGCCCTCGCCGGGATTGAGGGTCACGTCCAGCCCGGTCTCGCGCACCGCCGCCCACAGCGCTTCTTCCGCCTGGTCCCACACCGCGTCGTCACCGGCACGCACGGCGGGGCGGTCGGCGAACTTGATGCGCACGTCCTCGAAGCCGAAGTCGCGGTAGACCCGCATCAGCAGCTCGCAGAAGGCGGCCGTTTCGGAGGTGATCTGCTCGGGCGTGCAGAAGATGTGGGCGTCGTCCTGGGTGAAGGCGCGCACCCGCATCAGCCCGTGCAGGGCCCCCGAGGGCTCCTTGCGGTGGCAGGAACCGAATTCGGCCATCCTGAGCGGCAGCTCGCGGTAGCTGCGCAGCCGTGTGTTGAAGATCTGCACGTGCCCCGGGCAGTTCATCGGCTTGATGGCGAAGGCCCGGTTCTCGTACTCGAGGGTGAACATGTTGTCCCGGAACTTCTCCCAGTGCCCGGAGCGCTCCCACAGCGAGCGGTCGATGAGCTGCGGCGTCTTCACCTCGATGTAGCCGTGCCGCTGCAGCTGGCGGCGCATGTAGGCCTCGATGGAAAGCCAGATGGTCCAGCCCCTGGGGTGCCAGAAGGCCGAACCGGGCGCCTCCTCCTGGAAGTGGAAGAGGTCCATCTCCCGCCCGAGGCGGCGATGGTCGCGCTTTTCCGCCTCCTCGAGCTG
>BEIP01000087.1 GCA_002898955.1 bacterium HR39
GCCGGGCGGATCGTCCAGCACCCGCAGCACCAGCTCCTGCCGCTCGCCCACCACCGCCCAGGCCGGGGCGGCCTCCACCACGACGGTGCGATCCGTCTCTCCGCGCCGGCCGGTGAGCAGCACGTGCACCGGCACGCCCTCGGGTCGGCCGGGCAGGCTGCTGCCGGCGTCGTGCACGCGGCCGTCGGTGATCAGGAAGACGGCGGCGAGCCGCCCGCGGTCGGTGTCGGCGAGGGCGCGGCGCAGGGCCGCGAGCAGCGCCGTCCCCTCGGCCGGATCGCCGGGCACCTCCACCACCTCGGTCTCCACGTCGCGCAGGGCGGCGATCCGCGCCCGCAGCTCCGCGAGCGCCGCCTCCGTCTGCCGCGGGCGTCCGTCCAGCCGCTGGCTCGCGCTGCGGTCCACCAGCACCAGCACCCGGTCCGGCAGGCGTTCGCGCTCCTCGCGGTAGAGCGACGGGCCGGCCAGCACGAGGAGCAGCAGCGCGAAGAAGGCCGCCCGCCAGAGGATGCCGCGGGCCCGCCGCCACAGGCCGAAGGCGGCGAGCGCCAGTGCGCCGGCACCCAGCGTGGCGAGCAGCCACCAGGGGACGGGCGGGTCGAACACCAGGGTCGGCGCGTTCATTGGCCGAGCCGCTCCAGGATGGCGGGGACGTGCACCTGGTCCGTCTTGTAGTTGCCGGTGAGCGCGTACATGGCGAGGTTGACGCCGAAGCGGCGGGCGAGCTCGCGCTGGCGCTCGCCGCCCGGCACCACGGGATGGAGCGGCTCGCCGAGGGAGTCGACGGCCCAGGCGCCGGCCCAGTCGTGGTAGCCGACGATCACCGCCGAGACGCCGTCGTTGACGCCCGGCTCCGGCCGCGACACCCACAGCCCGAAGCCGGCGTAGCGCCCGGGGAACTCGCGCAGCAGGTAGAAGGCGCGCGTGAGGGCGTGATCGGGCGGCAGCGGCTCCATGGGCGGCAGGTCGAGGCCGGCGAAGAGCTCCTGCAGGCGCATCTCGCCGGGGCCGGGACCCGCACCGGGCAGGATCCGGCCGCCGTCACCGGTGTCGAACAGGATCGTGCCGCCGTGGTCGAGATAGGCCTGCACCCGCTGGAGGGTGCCGGGCCCGAGCGGCGGATGCTCCGGCGGAACCGGCCAGTAGAGGAGGGGAAAGAGCGCCAGCTCGTCACGGGCGGGATCGACGCCGACGGGGTCGCCCGGCTCCACCGAGGTGCGCAGCGCCAGCACCAGCGACAGGCCGCGCAGGCCCGCCTCGCTGGCGCGGTCCACCTCGGGGATGCCGGTGATCACGTAGGCGAGGCGGGTCTCGGCGGCGAGCCGCACCAGCGCCTCGTCGGCCGGTTCCTGCGCCCGCAGCGGGGCGGCCGCGAAGACGAGAGCGAGCGGCAGCACCGCCGTGGCCGCCGGGCGCGTCCGACCGAGCAGGCCGCGCAGGGCGAGGGCGAGGAGCAGGTCGAGGAGCGCCAGGGCGAAGGCGGCGGAGAGCAGCCAGGGGGCGAGGGGGATCTGCGCTTCGCGCACCATCCCGCGTACCGTTCCGAAGCCGGCGAGGTCGAGCGGACGCAGGCCGGAGACCGCGTCGGCGAGGTTGACGGCCACGGCCGGCGCCTCCGCGTCCCCGCCGGCCGGCCGCCAGAGGCCGGGCGGCAGTCCGGGCCCGACCCGCGGCGTCCCCTCGCCGAGGCGCACCGGCAGCAGATCGGCGGGAGCGGGCTGCAGCCGCCCGTAGCCGTCCAGCACCCGATCCGCCACGAACAGCCCGGACCCGCCGCTGCCGGCTCCGGGCGCCAGCGCCAGCACCCGGCGCAGGAGGTCGATGAACAGCCGGGAGAGGGGCAGGTCCGACCAGGCCGGATCGGCGGCGGTGTGGACCAGCAGCAGCCAACCCCGTCCCAGCCGCCGCCCGGTCACGGCGGGGGTGCCGTCCTCCAGGGTGGCGAGGGTGA
Organism: bacterium HR39; assembly: GCA_002898955.1. Taxonomy (GTDB): domain Bacteria; phylum Pseudomonadota; class Alphaproteobacteria; order Geminicoccales; family Geminicoccaceae; genus HRBIN39. The sequence goes on from BEIP01000087.1 coordinate 1,952, forward strand.
GCTGCGGCAGATCGGGCGAGGGGCGGGCGAGGAGCTGCCGGTAGACCCGCACCTCGGGATCGGGCGCGAGCCCGGCGAAGGGGCCTTCGGCCGGAAACGGGGCGAAGCGCAGCGGCCCTTCGGTGGAGAAGGCGGTGCCCAGCACCCGTTCGCCGCGACGCAGCGGCACCGGCACGAGGCCGTCGGCGTCGCCGGAGGCGGCGAGCCGCGGGCCGGCGAAGCGCAGCAGCACGCCGCCGGCCTCCACCCAGGCCCGCAGGCGCGCCGCGGTGGTCTCGTCGAGGCGTCCCACGTCGGCCAGCACGAGCAGCGAGAGGGGATCGGCCACCAGCTCGTCGGGCGGGGCACGGCGCACTTCCGCCCAGGGTTCGAGGGCGCGCTGCAGATAGTGGAGCTCGGAGAGCAGGGGCTGCGCCTCGGCATCGGGCCCGCCACCCCACAGGCCCACCACCCGGCGCTTCCACCGCTCGTCGAACAGCCACACCGCGGCCGCCGTGCGCTCGCCTTCGATCTCCACCCGCGCCAGACGGTTGTGCACCTCGAGCGGCAGGGTGAAGGCGGCGCGGGCCGAGGCGGCGCCCTCGGGGAAGCGGGCCTCGCTGCGGGCGATGCCCTCGCCGCCGGGGCCGTAGGCGACGAGGCCCACCGCCCGGGCCGGACCGGGACGCGGCCGCTCCACCGCGAGGGCGAGATCCGCTCCCTCCTCGGGCAGCGCGCGCAGGAGCAGGGGCGGCTCCGCGTCCCCGGGCAGGTAGACGGAGAGGGATCCCTTCGCGGCCAGCACCCGCGCGAGCTCCAGGGCGCCGGCCTCGTCCGCCGCGTCCGTCGCCCACGGGCTCGCGATCCAGTGCACTTCCACCTCGCCGAGGCGGCGATCCGCGAGGGCGCGGGCGAGAGCGGCGCGATCCGCCGGCCACGGCTGCGGTGCGAGTTCGCGGGCGGCGGCCAGCACCTCGGCGGGCGGGCCGGCGAGGATGCGCACGCCCGAGCGGCCGGGTGCGGTGGCGGCGACGGTGAGGGCGCGGCCCTCCGCGCGCGCCTGTTCGGCGAGCGCCAGCAGCGTGCGGCGGCGGACGTCGAAGTCGCGCCCCGTCTCGAAGCCGTCGTCGAGGACCACCAGCACCCCCGCCCGGTCGCCGAGCAGCGGCTGCGGGTTCCACACCGGACCGGCCAGCGCCACGATCAGTAGCGCCGCGATCAGACAGCGCAGGAGCAGCAGCCACCAGGGGGTGTGGACCGGCGTGCGGGCGCGGCTTTCCAGCCGGCGCAGCAGGAAGGTGGGGGGAAAGCGCTGGCGGCGCGGGGCGGGCGGGGTGAGGCGCAGCAGCCACCAGATGACCGGGAGCAGGGCGAGCGCCGCGAGCAGCAAAGGATGGGTGAAGGCGAGGGGAAGGCCCGCCACGGCTCATCCTCCCGCCCGGCGCGGGGCCAGCATGCGCCAGAGCGCGAGCAGGCCGGAGACGGCCGGCCGGTCGGTGCGGTGCACGCCCATGTGGACGCCCCGGCGCGCGAGGCGCCCCGCCACCTCCTCGCGATGCGCCCGCCAGAGGGCGAGATAAAGGCCGCGCAGCTCCTCCACCTCCTCGACGAGCGCCGGCCCGCCGTCCTCCGGATCCTCGAACAGCACCCGGCCCGAGAACGGCAGCTCCTCCTCGCTCGGGTCGGTGATCTGCAGGGCGCTGCCGCGCACGCCCGCGGCGGCGGCCGGGCGCAGGAGCGGCTCCAGCTCCGCCGGCGGGAACAGGAAGTCGGAGAGCAGCACGATGCGGGCGAAGGCGGGAAGCGGCGCGGGTTCGACGCCGCCGCCGCGGGGCTGCAGCAGGAGGTCGGCTGCGAAGCGCTCAAGGCCGAAGCGCCCGCCGGCCGGGCGCCGGCCCGAGCCGAGCAGCGCCACCCGCTCGCCGGCGCGCACCAGCAGCACGGCCAGCGCGAGGGCGAGGAGCTCGGCGCGCCCGCGCTTGCTCACCGGCGCACCCGGTCCGGCGTAGTCCATGGAGGGCGAGGGATCGGCCCAGATCCACACGGACTGTGCCGCCTCCCACTCCTGCTCGCGCACGAAGCGGTGGCGGTCGGAGCGGGCCGAGGCGCGCCAGTCGATGCTGCGCACGTCGTCGCCGGGCTGCCAGAGGCGGTACTGCCAGAAGGTCTCGCCGATGCCGCTGCGGCGCCGGCCGTGCAGGCCCGGCACCACGCTCGCCGCCACCCGCTCGGCCTCCACGAGAAGCGGCGGCAGGCGCGCGGCGAGGCGCTCCGCCTCCTCGCGGCGCAGCAAAAGCGTCTCAGGCGGCCGCGGCCACATCGCCCAGCACGTGACGGCACAGCCGGTCGATCACCGCGTCCACGTCGATGCCTTCGGCGCGGGCGGTGAAGGTGACGGCCATGCGGTGGCGCAGCACGGGACGGGCGAGGGCGGCCACGTCCTCGAGGGAGGGGGCGAAGCGGCCGTCCATGAGCGCCCGCACGCGGGTGGCCAGCATCAGCGCCTGCGAGGCGCGCGGGCCCGGCCCCCAGGCCACGTCGCGCTCGATGTCGGGCAGGGCACGGTTCTCCGGCCGCCCGGCCCGCACGAGATCGAGGATCGCGTCCACCACCCGCTCGCCCACCGGCAGCCGCCGCACCAGCCGCTGCAGCTCGACGAGCCGCGGCGCGTCGAGGACCCGCCGCGGCCGCGGTTCCTCGGCGCCGGTGGTGACGATCATCATGCGCCGCTCCGCCTCGCGCGGCGGATAGGGGACGACGATCTCCATGAGGAAGCGGTCGAGCTGCGCTTCGGGCAGCGGATAGGTGCCCTCCTGCTCGATGGGGTTCTGGGTGGCCAGCACGTGGAAGGGCGAGGGCAGGGGATGGTCGTGGCCGCCCACCGTCACCCGCCGTTCCTGCATGGCCTGCAGCAGCGCCGCTTGGGTGCGCGGGCTCGCCCGGTTGATCTCGTCCGCCATCAGGAGCTGGGCGAAGACCGGACCGGGGAGGAAGCGGAAGTGGCGCCCCCCGTCCGGCGTCTGCTCCAGCACCTCGGAGCCGAGGATGTCGGCCGGCATGAGGTCCGGGGTGAACTGCACCCGCTTCTGCTCGAGGCCGAGCACCACGCCCAGCGTCTCGGCGAGCCGCGTCTTGGCGAGGCCGGGCACGCCCACCAGCAGGGCGTGGCCTCCCGCCAGCAGGGTGACGAGCGCCTCCTCCACCACCCGTTCCTGGCCGTAGATGACGCGGCCGATCTCCTCCCTGACCCGCGCGAGGTCCTCGATGGCCCGGGGGATTTCCGACTCGACGGCCCGTTCGATCTCCACCGCCCGCTCCCGGAGCGCTGTGGCTGGATCGCCACATCCGGAGCGCACATATAGCGGAACACCGGGGTGCGGAACAGCCGCCCGGTGCGGGAGGGTCCGTGGGAAGGCGCGGCTTCGATCCCCTCGAGATCGCGGAACGCCTGGCGCGCGGCGAGCTCGGTCCGTGCGGCGACGGACGGTTCTCCATCGATCGCCACGGCACTTGGTCCTACGAGGGCTCAATGATCGCGCGGCCGGAGCTGGTGCGCCTGTTCGCGCGCGTGCTGCATCGCCTGCCCGACGGCCGTCACTTCCTGATCACACCCTTCGAGCGCATCGAGGTGGAGGTGGAGGACGCCCCGTTCCTCGCCGTGGACCTGCGCGAGGAGACGGGAGAGGCCGGGCCGCGGCTCGTGTTCCGCACCAATGTGGGGGAGGAGGTGGTCCTCTCGCCCCGCCATCCCCTGCGTCCCGTCCCCGACGGCCGCGGCGGCGCCGTGCCCTATCTCGCTCTCGAGCGCGGGCTCGAGGCGCGCGTCACCCGCGCCGTGTTCTACGAACTGGTGGACCGCGCGCTGCCCGGCGCCGACGGCCGCTTCGGGGTGATCAGCGAGGGCACGTGGTTCCCGCTGGAGCCGGAGCCGAGGTGAGCGGCCGCACCCTTCCCCTCACCCGCGAGGAACTCGCCGCCCGGCTGGCGCGGGCCGTGGAGGATCCGGCGATGCTGGTGCGCCTGCTGCGCCGCGACGAGGGGGCGGACGCGGACCGCGCGCGCATCCCGGCGGCGGTGCTGGTGCCGATCCTGGAGCGTCCCGGCGGACCGACGGTGCTCCTCATTCGTCGCACCGCGCATCTGCGCGATCACGCCGGCCAGGTGAGCCTGCCGGGCGGGCGCATCGAGGCGGAGGACGCCGACGTCTTCGCCGCGGCGCTGCGCGAGGCGCGGGAGGAGGTCGGGCTGGATCCCGCGGCCGTGCGCTTCGTCGCGTGCCTGCCGTACTACGACACGGTCACCGGCTACCGGGTCCATCCCGTGGTGGGCTGGGTGGAACGGCCGCCCGAGCGCTTCACGCCCGATCCCTTCGAGGTGGAGGAGGTGTTCGAGGTGCCGCTCGCCCACGTGCTCGATCCCTCCCGCTACCGGCGCG
>BEIP01000088.1 GCA_002898955.1 bacterium HR39
CTGAGACCGTCGCCGCGCTTGCCGAGCGCCTTGATGGCCTGCGGGAATTCGGTGGCCTTGCCCACGGTCACCGCCTTCGGCCGCAGCCCCTGCTGGGCGGCCTGGGTCCAGAAGGTGGTGAAGTCGGGCGGCACCACCACGCCGGTGACGATCTCGACGCCCCTGTCCCTGAAGGTCGCGATGATGGCCGAGAAGTCGTCGGTGAGGGGCTCGAAGCGGCCCGGATCCACCAGGGTGAAGCCCTTCTCGGCCAGCACCGGCGGGAAGCCGAGCCTGGGATCGCCCCAGGCCAGCCCGTCGTCGTCGTTGGGCCACAGGGCTCCCACCACCCGGTTGGTCTCGATCTTCTCCCACATGCCGGTGTAGACGGCGATGACGTCCTCGAGGCCCCAGAAGAAGTGGTAGGTCCACTTGAAGCCCTTCTTCGGGTCACCACGCCGGCCGAAGAAGTGCGGCTGCCAGGGCGTGTCGTTGGTCACGCAGGGCACGCCTTCGAGCTCGGCCACGTTGGCCACCGGATTGGTGGTATCGGGCGTGGAGGTGGCGGTGATGATGTCCACCTCGTGCTCGACGATGAGCTCCTGCGCCACCTCGGCGGCGCGGTTGGGATTGGACTGACTGTCCTTGACGATGATCTCCACCGGATAGGTGAGATCGCCGTGGCGGATGCCGGGGCCGATGGCCTTCTTCAGGTGTCCGAGGGCGAAGTCGTCCGGTTCGGCGAACACGGCGATGGCGCCGGTTCGGGGCGTGACGAAGCCGATCCTGAGGGTGCGCGGCACGGCCACGGCCGGTGCGGGGAAGCCGGTGGCGGCGACGGCAGCCGTGGCGGTGCCGGCGGCCAGCACCTCGCGCCGGGTCCAGCCTCGGGTCCTGCGGCTCATGGGGATCGTCCCTCCCTCTGCGTGCTCGACCGACTGTCATACGGCGGTACCGCAGATGCGGGCGGCACGCGCCGCGTCGCGAACCATTCGAGTGCGAAGCGCCGCTCCAGCCAACCCCAGAGTCCGTGTGGGGCGAACAGCATCACCAGCACGCCCAGAAGCCCGAGCGCCATGAGGTACCAGCTGCCGTAGTCGGCGAAGGCCTTCTCCAGCACGAAGAACAGCACCGCGCCCAGAAGCGGCCCCTCGAGCCGGCCGAAGCCGCCCAGCACCACGACGAAGATGACATAGGCGGTCCAGTCCAGCACCGAGAAGGCGGCCGCGGGCGAGATGCGGCCGATGTCGAGGAAGATCAGCGCGCCCGTGGCACCCGCCCCGAAGGCGGCGAAGACGTGGACCAGGAATTTGACCGCGCGGACGTCCACCCCGAGCCCGGCGGCGGCGCGCTCGTCGTCGCGCACCGCGGCCAGCGCCAGCCCGGGGCGGCTGCGCAGCAGCGCCCAGCTCATCCACAGCGCGAAGGCGGCGAGGGCGAGCGCCGTCCAGTAGAGCACGATGTCGCGGGCGGCCCCGGTGGGCACGCCGAACAGGTGGCGGATCTCCACGACGCCGGGCAGCAGCTCCATCACCGAGGGGGGCAGCGAGGTGCCGGCACCGCCGCCGAGCGGCGTGATGCGCGCGGCCAGCAGGCGGAAGATCTCGGCCGCCACCCAGGTGGCGACGGCGAAATACGCCCCGCCGAGCCGGAAGATGAACAGCCCGGCCGGCACCGACAGCGCCGCGGCGGCGATGCCGGCGAGCAGGATGCCGGTGAGCGGATCGAGGCCGAGGAAGATGCCGGCGGCGAACAGCACGTAGGCGCCGATGCCCACATAGGCGTGCTGGCCGATGGACACGAGCCCGGCGTATCCGGCCAGCAGGTTCCAGTACTGGGCGAGCGCGAATAGGGTGAGCACGCCGAACAGGTCGTTGAGGACCCGCCGTTCGGTCCACAGCGGTAGCAGGGTCAGCACGAGGAAGGCGAGGACGGTGAGCGGCACCGAAAGGCGCAGCGGACTGCGGGCGGGTGCGGCGGTGGCGGCGGTGGTACGGGCGCCCGCGCTCATGCCGCCCCTCCCCGGGCCGGGAACAGGCCCTGCGGGCGCACCGCCAGCACGGCGACGAAGGCGAGATGGCCGAAGAGCATCTGCAGTCCCGGATCGATCCAGCCGCCCACGCTGATGGCCACGCCCAGCACCATGCCGCCCACGAGCGTGCCCCACAGGCTGCCGAGCCCGCCGATGATCACGGCCTCGAAGGCCCACAGCAGCCGGATCGGTCCGTCGCTCGGGGCGAAATTGGTCCACACGCCCATGAGCACGCCGGCGACGCCGCACACGGCGAAGGAAAGGCCCATGGCCAGCGCGTAGACCGACCGGGGCGAGACGCCGACGAGGCGCACGGTGACCGGATCGTCGGCGGTGGCCCGCAGCCGCCGGCCGAAGTCGGTGCGCGCGAAGACGAGCTCCAGCGAGACCAGCAGCACCACCGCGGCGAGGAAGACCAGCAGCGGATAGACGCCGACGGTGAGCGGGCCGAGCGCGAGGCTCGCGGTCTCGATGCCGCCGGCCGGAACCCGGCGGGTGTCTGCCGAGAACAGCTCCAGAAGGGCGTTCTGCAGCACGATGGAGAGGCCGAAGCCGACGACGAGCGGCGGCATCAGCCCGAGGCCGAGGGTGCGCTCGAGGACGAAGCGCTGGTAGAGCCAGCCGAGGGCGAACATCAGGACCGCCACCGGCAGCAGCCACCAGCCCGGCCCCGCTCCCGTCGCCTCCACCAGCAGCAGGATGAGGTAGGCGGCCAGCACGATGAGATCGCCGTGGGCGAGGTTGACGATGCGCATCACGCCGAAGACCAGCGACAGGCCGGTGGCGTAGAGCGCCAGCAGCCCGCCCAGCAGCACCCCGGAGAGCAGGATCTGGAGGAATTCGCTCATGCCGCGGTCCCGAAATAGGCCTCCCGGATGCGCTCGCGGCCGAGCTCGGCCGGCCGCCCCTCGAGGGTGACCCGTCCCTCCTGCAGGCAGCAGACGCGATCGGCGACCTGCAGCGCCTGGCCGATGTCCTGTTCCACCACCACCAGCGTGATCCCCTGTTCGCGCAGGCGGGGGACCGTGGCGTAGATCTCGCGGATCACCGCCGGCGCGAGGCCGAGGCTCGCCTCGTCGAGGAGCAGCAGTTCGGGATTGGTGAGGAGTCCGCGGGCGATGGCGCACATCTGCTGCTGGCCGCCGGAAAGCGCCGTGGCAGGGATGTCGCGCCGCTCGCGCAGCACGGGGAACAGCGCGTAGACGGCATCGAGGTCCCACGGGCCGGGGCGGCCCAGCGCGGCGGCAAGCCGGAGGTTCTCCTCGACGCTCAGGGAGGGGAAGAGGCGCCGGCCCTCGGGGACGAGGGCGATGCCGCGGCGCACGACCGCTTCGGCGGGAAGGCCCGTGATCGGTTCGCCGCGATGGAGGATCTCGCCCGCGCGCACCTCGACGAGGCCGGCGATGGCGCCCAGGAGCGTGCTCTTGCCGGCGCCGTTCGCGCCGATCACCGCCACCACCTCACCCTCCCGCACCGTGAGGTCGACCCCGAAGAGGGCCTGGAAGTCGCCGTAGCCGGCATCGAGGCCACGCACGTCCAGAAGCGTACTCATTCCAGATGGATCCCGAGATAGACCTCCTGCACGCGCGGATCGGCCATCACCGGCGCGGGTTCGCCCTCGGCGATCAGCTCGCCGAAGTCCAGCACCACCAGCCGCTGCACCACGGCGAGCAGCGCGTGGACCACGTGCTCGACCCAGACGACGGTGAGGCCCTGCGCGTGCAGGCCGCGGATCAGCTCCACCAGCTCGACGCATTCCGCCTCGGTGAGACCGCCGGCGATCTCGTCGAGCAGGAGCAGGCGCGGGCGGGTGGCAAGCGCGCGGGCGAGCTCCAGCCGCTTGCGCTGCAGGATGGTGAGCGAGCCGGCCGGACGGTCGGCCAGACGGTCCATGCCGGTGTCGGCGAGGGCCGCGAGAGCCGCCCGTTCCGCCTCGCGCCCGCGCAGCCCGGCGCCGAAATAGGCGCCCACCAGCACGTTCTCGTACACGGACAGATGGACGAAGGGACGGGGGATCTGCCAGCTGCGGGCGATGCCCGCGCGGCAGCGGCGGTGCGGCGGATCGCGGGTGATGTCGCGACCGTCGAAGACGATGCGCCCCGCATCGGGCCGCACGTCACCGGCGATCAGGCCGAAGAGGGTGCTCTTGCCGGCACCGTTGGGGCCGATGATGCCGAGCGCCTCGCCGCGGTGGACGGCGAGGTCCACGCTGCGCGCGGCGGGCACCGATCCGAAGGACTTGGAGAGCCCCTCCACCCGCAACAGCACCTGCTCCGACAAGGCGCCCCTTCCTCCCCGCATGCTCGACGGGGCCTCGTCGGCCCCGTCGCACCTCCACCGCGAAGGACGGGCGTCCCCGGGGCGCCAGCCCCGGGGACGCGGGCGGATCTCAGGTCACGTTGGAGGTGAAGCCCTCGATCCACTCCTTGCGGTGGTTGAAGTAGAAGATGCCGCGGTCGAGCTGGTCGACCGTCCACGTCACCACCGGCATGTCGGGATAGGCGATGTAGCCGCCGGTGAAGACCTCGTTGCGGTTGCCCGCGGGGTCGAAGTAGTAGATCGTCTGGCCGCGGGTGATGCCGTGCCGCTCGGGGCCGACGTCGATGGAGACGTCGTTCTTCGAGAAGACGTCACCGGCCTTGCGGATCTCGAACCAGTCGTCGAGCCAGAAGGCGAAATGGTGGATCTTCTTGTCCGGCCCCGGAATGATGGCGATGTCGTGCGGCGTGTTGGAACGGAACAGCCAGGCCGCGATGGGCTTGTCGCTGTGCTCGTTCTCCACCACCCGCTCGGCCATGTAGAAGTTGAGGGCCTTCATCAGCCACTCGATGGTCTCGGTGGGCTTCTCCGAGGTGATGAGCAGGTGGTCGATGCGCGGCGCGCCGACGCCCTTGAGGCCCTCCGGATAGGGCGGCGGGTTGAGGCTGGGCAGCGCCTTGCCGACCTGCTCCATCTCCACGTAGAGCTCCATCACGTGGCCCGAGGGGATCTCGAAGCGGATGCCCTGGCCCACCTTGTAGTTCTCACCCTCGGAGAAGCGGGTCACCGCCCCGCCGTGCTGCATGACCTGCTTTTCGAGGGCATCGAGGTCGTCGTAGGTGTGGACCTTGAAGCCCATCTTCTCGAGGCCGGCGCGGTCGGACTGCTGCACGACCACCGAGTGGTGATCGTACTCGTCCCAGCACTTGAAGTACACGCGATCGTTGTGGCATGCCATCTCCTGCATGCCCATGACGTCCCGGTAGTGCCTGCGCGAGGCCTCGAGGTCCGTCGTGCGGATGTGCACGTACCCGAGGCGCATGATTCCCTCACCCATGACTCACCTCCTCCGGTTGGGTGCCACTTCCCTCTCCGACCGCGGCGCGCTCCTTCTCGCGCAGCCGCCTGCCGTAGAGCTCGAAGAAGACGTTGCGGCGCGGCACGAACCGCACCGAGATGTCGGTGATCGGACGCGCCCGGCAGGCGAGGAAGCGGCCGCTCTCGCGCTCTTCGTCCTCCAGCACGTCCTTCGAATAGTTGGGGCGCATGGCCACGACGCCCTCCAGCAGCTCCAGCTTGCAGGCGCCGCAGCCGCCCTCGCGGCAGCCCATGAACGCCCCCCGGCCCCGGCGGCCGAAGTACTGGGCCATGAGCGTCGCCACGAGGGATTCGCCGGGATGCCAGACCAGCTCCTCGCCCTCGACGGAGACGCGCACCGGACGTTCGGCCTCGGCCTCGCCGATCAGGATCCCGCGGCGCGGCTCCCCTCCGCTTTCCGGTGCGTCCTCGCGACGTGCGGGCTCCGCGCTCATGCGGGCACCTCCGCGCCGACGGCAGCCAGTCCGGCCCGGGCGATCTCCATGTCCTGCTCCTCGCTCGCCCCGCTCACCCCGATGCCGCCGGCCACCTCGCCCTCGACGACGACGGGATAGCCGCCGCCGAAGATGGCGACACCCGATATCAGGGGCAGACCGTGGAACAGGGCCGGGTTGTCCCTGAGCAGAGCATACCACCGATCGGTCGGGATGGGAAAGGCCACGGCGCTCGTGGCCTTGCGCTGGGCGATGCCGACGGAGAGGGTCGGTGCCCCGTCCATGCGCCGGAACGCCAGGAGATGGCCGCCGCGGTCCACCACCGCGACGTTGACCGCCACGCCCAGCTCGCGGGCCCGGGCGAGCGCCGCCTCGACCATGCGCGCGGCCGCCTCCGAGGTCAGTTCCGCCACCCTGCGGACGGAGCTCATGCCGACCCTCCCCGTGACATCACACCGTGTTCAACGGACCCTCACACGCCCTGCGGCACGCCCTTGAGCGGGACGTTCACGTCGTCCGGATTGTG